>JACQWU010000153.1:24496-26097 GCA_016209155.1 Candidatus Desantisiibacteriota bacterium
TCAGTTGTCGTTATTGTGAATTTTTTATAATTGTCTCAAGCTCATCGCCGAATATTTCCTCCTTCTGATAAATTATTTTTCTTTTGGAGTTCAATAAAGTGTTTAAAAATGGTTTAGATTCTATCGATGGATTTTCAAAAAGCGTAGAAATATCTGACATTGGAATCACAGGCATTAAATTAGTAATATTTTTTTCATCAAGGTATTTTTTAATAATATCCGGCTCAAGATTTTCACGATTTATGAGTAATACCTTTAATTTAGTATTTCCCTTCTGTACCATATAACCATTTAAAAAATCTAAATTTTCATCCGATGATGTACTGTCACGTGTCCATAAAACAATGAGTACCAGTTGCGTTTCGAAAGACGATAGACTTAAAACTCTTCCATCGAGATTTTGAAAAATAATATTACCAACAATATTTTGTTCCTTCATTTTAAACTTTACTATATTTTCGCTTATTGATTTTTTTTCAGCCTCATCAGTTGTGATCTCCAGCATTTTAGCAAGAATTTCAAGTGCTTTACTATATTCATTTTGATTTTCATATATTGCTGTAAGTTTTTTCATTGCTTCATAATTGCCCGGCATTAATTTTATGGCTTTTTTCATACAATAAACAGCTAATTCCTGATTTTTATTTATGACTTCTTTTCCTAAACCGTTATAAGACAATGATAAATATTTTATTATCTGATCATCAGAATCCAGAACTTCATAATATTTAATACAGTGAAGATAGGTTCGTGCATTCCAGTATTCTTTTGCGATGTCCTTTATTTTATTTTTCAAATCATCATATTCTTCATCAGTTTCTTTTGAAAATCCGCGAATTTTTTTACGTAATAGAAAGGATTTTGTGAAGTCCTCTTTTTTTTCATATTTCTTTGCCTGTGTTACAACCAAAGCCAGCAATTTATTTTTTAAATAATTTTCAGCCTCTTCTTTTAATTTTAAAGCCATTTCATAAGCATAAATAGCGTCTAAAATGCTATTTTCATCTTTCTCCAGTGCCAGTGCCAGTGCTATCCATTCTTTGCTGTCTTTTTTTTTACTTATTACCCGGTCCCCGATATTTATTTTATCTGTACTATTCAAAATTTGAGCTACAATAATATTCCCTTTACCTGAATCATCTATTATTTCTAATGTACCGGAGGTTTTTTCATTGTTTTTAATAATATCAAATTTCATGCTATTTTTTATTTTCGAATTTTTATTACCCTCAATAAAGCAGATGCCGCCTTCATCTACAAAAGTGATCTTACTTGTTATTTTCTGATAAGTTCTTCTTGAATAAGAAATATTTTCATCGATATCTATCATTCCTGAAAAAAAAACCCTGTCTCCTTCATCAATATTTTTATTTTTTTCATAGATATATCCTCTGGAAAATTCGTTATTAATACTGGTTATGATTATTTTTCCTATAGAAGACCCTTTTTGATGTATATTATAAACAAAACCAATCTGAATTCCATTTTCTATTCCGATATCAATTTCCGCCTCTTCTCTGCTTAAAGACAGGATATTTCCCGCAGAATAGAACTGATAAGGCTCGATTCCACCTGATATGTTTTTTTCTTTAAAAACATTA
>JACQWU010000154.1 GCA_016209155.1 Candidatus Desantisiibacteriota bacterium
TCTCGCACGGGAAACCGGGTGGTATAAAAAAAACATTATTTATGACCTTAAAAAACGGACTTGTTGAATTAATTGATAAATTAAAAGTGGTTATCCAAAATGAAGTAAAAATAATAACCGGCGGCAATGCGGTCTCAATTAAAAAAATTATAGATAAACAAAAAGTTTCTTTCGATATTGAACTTGAAAATAATTCCATCAGTGATATTGATATCGTAATAATAACAACACCTGCATATACAACCGGAAATTTGATTAAAAATTTTGACGATGAATTATCATCCGTACTTTTAAATTTTCCTTATGTCTCGTCAGCAACTGTTTCCATAGGATTTAAAAGCTCTGAAGTATCACATTCCCTTGAGGGTTTTGGTTTTCTTATCCCCAAAACAGAAAATCATAAAATAATGGCAACTACATGGACATCGTCAAAATGGCCTTTCAGAGCACCTGAAGATTATGTTCTGCTTCGCGGATTCATGGGCGGAGCAGCTAATGAAAAAATGGCATATCTTCCGGAAAATGAAATGATTCAGATAGTGCTGGATGAATGGAAAAAAATAATGAAAATTTCCGCCGCGCCTGTAATAAATGAAACATATAAATGGATTAAGTCCATGCCCCAATATGTTATGGGGCATGAAAAAACAGTTGAAAAGATAGAAACACTGGCTTCGAAACATAAAGGACTTATTATTTTCGGAAATTATTTGAGAGGAGTCGGGATTGCAGACTGTATTAAAAATTCTGAATTAATTGCTAATAAAGTATGTGATACGTTATAATAAGATGAGATATCTATGATCACTCCAAATTGGTTTAATTATTTTTTATTTTACTATTTTAAAACCCGGTTCATGGGGGATAGAAAACCTATTTTAGCGGGATTTAAACTTACCCATAAATGCAATTTATCATGCAGGCATTGTCCTTTCTGGATGAGACAATATTCTCAAAATCTTAAATTTGATCAGGCAATTGATATTTTACACAAGCTATATAAATCAGGTATCCGGTTAATTATTTTTGAAGGCGGGGAGCCTTTTATGTGGCGGGATGGGAACTATACCGCCGTTGATTTGATTTTAGAAGCTAAAAAACTTTTTTTTAGCGTAGGAATAACTACGAACGGGACATTCCCGATTGATGTTCCTGCAAATACAGTCTGGATAAGTTTTGACGGCTTAGAAAATACACATAATTATATCCGAGGGAAACCAGTTTTTAATGAAATAATTAATAATATTAAATCCTCTCATCATCCCAATATTTATGCAAATATTACAATAAACAAAATTAATGTCAAGGAAGTGCCTGAACTTATAAAATTCTTAAGTAAATTAGTAAAAGGGATTACTATCCAATTCCATTATCCATATAAAGATGTTGATGAATTAATAACGAAAAAAGAAGACCGTCACCAGGTTCTTGACGAACTGATTAATCTTAAACATCAAGGTTATCCTGTCGCAAATTCTGTTGCGGCGCTAAATGCTTTGAAAGAAAATAAATGGCATTGTTATGATTTTATGCTGGCGGATGTTGATCCGGACGGGCAAATTAATCCTGGCTGTTATGTTAAAAACCGCGGAAATGTTATGTGCCAATACTGCGGATTCGCAGCGCACACAGAAATTTCACTTGCTTATGAATTAAATATAGAGGCTATAATAACAGGGAAAAAGATATTTCATTATCAGGAAAAATGACAAAAATTTAGCAACTGGTTTTATTCAATTTTAACAGGGATATCCTTCCATGCTGTCCCGTCACCGAGTTCCCCATACAAGTTATCCCCCCATGCCCAAAGTGTCCTGTCATTTTTTATTCCTAAGGTATGATAAGCATCGGTAGTAATATCTTTCCAGTCATTATCAGTACCTATTTGTATCGGGGACTTCTTATTAATATATGTTCCATCACCGAGTTGTCCATAATTGTTATATCCCCATGCCCAGAGTGTCCCGTCATTTTTTATACCTATAGAATGATAATTACCAGTTGCAATAGCTTTCCAGCCATTACTAATACCAATTTGTATTGGAATATATGTAATATCAATAGCTTCATCACCGAGTTGTCCATAATTGTTATATCCCCATGCCCAGAGTGTCCCGTCATTTTTTATACCTATAGTATGATAAGCACCAGTTGCGATAGCTTTCCAATCATTACTAATACCAATTTGAATTGGAATATATGTATCTTCTATTGTCACCAATTGCAATAGTTTCCCAATCATTACTAATACCAATCTGAATTGGAATATAGGTATCTTCCATTGTTCCATTTCCAAGTTGGCCATACGCATTATTTCCCCAGGTCCAGAGTGTTCCTTCATTTCTTATACCTGCAGTATGGTAAGGACCGGTAACAATAATTTTCCAGTTAATACCTGTACCAATCTGCCTTGGAATGCTATTATCAATATTAGTCCCGTCACCGAATTGACCTTCTTTATTATCTCCCCAAGCCCAGCGTGAACCATCATTCTTTATACCAATAGTATGATCCCCTCCGGCTGTAACAACTTTCCAGTCAGTATCAGTACCTATCTGTATTGGGATATTTACACTGTTAATTGTTTTATCGCCGAGTTGGTAAGAATAGTTATTTCCCCAAGCCCAAAGCGTGCCATCATTCTTAATACCTATGGTATGAGTACTACCGGTTGTAATAGTTTTCCAGTCTGTATTGATACCGATCTGATTTGGAATATTTTTATTTGCAAATATTCCAATTCCAAGTTGTCCATAGCTGTTATTTCCCCAAACCCAGAACGTACTATCATTCTTTATCCCTATAGTATTATCCCTACAAGCAGCAATGGCTTCCCACTCAATATCTTTAACAATCAGTGTTGGGACATTTCTAAAATCAGTTGTTCCAATCCCAAGTTGCCCATACCAGTTACCTCCCCATGTCCAGAGCGTCCCATCATTTTTTATTCCTAAGGTATGATAGTCACCGGTAGTAATATCTTTCCAATCATTATCAGTACCTATTTGCATTGGGGTATTCTTATTATTATTTGTTCCATCACCGAGTTGCCCATACTCGTTATCTCCCCATGCCCAGAGCGTACCATTATTCTTTATACCTATTGTATACCTCCCGCCGCATGCAATGGCTTCCCAATCAGTATCAATACCAATCTGTGTTGGGGTATTTTTATTAACATTTGTCCCATCACCGAGTTCCCCAAACCAGTTATTTCCCCAAGCCCAGAGTGTCCCATCATTTTGTATACCAATAGTATGATTAATGCCAGCCGCAATGGCTTTCCAATCAGTATCAATACCAATCTGTGTTGGAATCCTTTTACTACGAACTGTTCCATCACCCAGTTGTTCAAAATCGTTACTTCCCCAAGCCCAGAGTGTTCCATCATTTTTTATACTAATAGTATGAACCCTTCCAGCTGCAATGGCTTTCCAATCAGTATCAGTACCAATCTGTATTGGAATCCTTTTATCATCAGTTGTTCCATTCCCGAGTTGTCCATTGCTGTTTTTTCCCCAAGCCCAAAGTGTACCATTATTTTTTATACCAATAGTATGCGCCTCTCCAGCTGCAATGGCTTTCCAATCAGTATCAGTACCAATCTGTGTTGGAATATTTTTATCATCAGTTGTTCCATTCCCGAGTTGTCCATAGCAATTAGCTCCCCAAGCCCAGAGCGTCCCGTCATTTTTTATTTTTACAATATATCCACCAATATATCCACCACCGGCATCTATTACTTTCCGATCATTTGCTTCAGGTCTGGTTGTAAAATTCCACGTATAATCGCTCTCTATTCTATTCCCTGCCATATTTTTCACATTTGTTGTAATTGTAACTGTGTATTGCGTATTATATGCAAGTACACTTGCCGGAGTAAATTTTGCGGTTGTTCCATCGTATGTAACAATACCGGTTACACCACCGCTTAAATAAAATGTGGATGCTGTAATTGTTGATGTATCCATAGCCTCGCTGAATGCTGCAATAATTGTTGTACCTATAGGAACATTTTGAGCATTATCAAGAGGCTTTGTTGAAAGCACAACCGGAGGGGGTGGTTGGGAACATGTTGTGAAATTCCATGTATAATTACTTTCAATTGAATTTCCTGCTATATCTTTTATACCTGTTGTAATCGTAACCGTATATTGTGTATTATAAGCAAGGACACTACCCGGAGTAAATTTTGCGGTTGTACCATTATAAGTAATTATACCGTTTACACCATTATTTAAATGAAATGTGGATGCAGTAATTGTTGATATATCCATTGCCTCACTAAATATTGCTTTAATTTCTGTGCCTATTGGTACATTTTTCGCATTATTAAGAGGCTTTGTTGAAAGGACAATTGGCGGTGTAGAATCAATAGTCCGGGATTTTTGTTTGTCACTTCCTATGCCGCAGGATATAGCAAATAAAAATAAAAATGCTAAATAAATAATAATTTTATTTTTATATTTTGATAGCATAATACAATTATACCTTATTATCCATTTGCATCTCAACTGAAAATAAACAAAAATAATAAAAATTATTATTATTTATTTTCTTTTTTTGAAAAATATATTATAATACCTGAATCTTGCACTTCAGATTCAGGTAAAATCGCCAGGACGCTCGAAAGACAAGTCTGGCAGGTGATTTTACGACGCAACCGTACTTAAGGCAGTACGGTGAAGAGCAAAATCGCAGAAGACGCAGGATTTAGGGATGTATTGGCGATTTCTGAATCCTGCCATGCAAGATTCAGGTAATAAATAAAATTATGTTTCAAAAGGAGTAATTTTGAATATCAATTTTAAATATATATATATTATTAATATCTTTTTATCTTTTCTTTTTATTTATTTAGTTTTTAATACAGGGATGTCTTTTATTTCTGTTAATTTAAATAAAAGTAAAAAATATACAGTAAACAGAGTCTTTACTTCTAAAGATAATTCGAATGAAAAACAATTTAGTTATTATAAGGTTATTATTGACCGTAATTTTTTTATGCCGCTTATAACAGAAGAGATAAAACCGCCTGTTAAGCCGGCAGTAATGGTAACACCGCCGCCAAGGATACCCGAAATAATACCTGAAAAACCTGCTCCGCCGCCGAAACCGCTTAATCTTAAGCTAAAAGGAACTGTGGTCGGGATATCCGAGAATTCATTTGCCATTATTGAAAATACTGCACGAAGAGTTGATGAATTTTATATGGTCAATGATATTATAAAAGATACTGATGCTAAAATTATTGATATAAGCAGAAATGTTGTAACTTTAAAAATCGGCGACAGAATAGAATATCTTACTATATATGAAGAAGATAAAAAAACAATTCAGCAGAAACCTGAAAAAACATTTACAAGCAAACCCGCATCCCCATATATACAGCCTGCCTCTTCTTCAGGGGCGGAAAAATCATTTGTTGTAAACCGTACCGAGGTAGTGGGATCCATGGGCGGGGATATTGATCAGATCATTGAAAAAGTTATGACTTCGATAAATATTAATCCATATATTGAAAATGGAAAATTTATGGGATATAGTATCACTAATCTGGAAAGTTTAGGAGATCTTTTAACCGGACAGGGATTTGAAAACGGGGATATTGTTAAAGAAGTAAATGGAATAAAACTGGAAAGCCCTGAAAAGCTATTTGAATTGTATCAAGCGCTTTATCCTCAACTGGAATCACTTTCTTCCATAAATGTTGTTTTATCACGCAGTGGAGCAGATAAAACGCTTAATTACTCTATCAAATAATATTCTTGAAAGGAAGGCATGAAATTCATGAAAAATTTTAAAGTAGCCGTATGTATTTTTATTTTATTATTAAACTGCTGTCTGGTTATTGATATAAATGTCTATGCTGTTGAAAAAAGTGAGTCAAAAGATGAACTTATTCAACTTGATTTTAATAATACAGATGTCAAATTAGTCATAAAAATTCTAAGTGAATTAACCGGAAAAAATTTTGTAATTGATGAAAGCGGCGGAGTAAGAGGAACTATTACGGTTATCTCTCCAAAAAAAATACATAAAAAAGATGCGGCAAATATTATTGAATCAATACTTGAGCTTAATGATTTCAGTCTTGTCCCTTCAGGAGAACTTATTAAAGTTGTACACAAACGTAAAGCCAGAGAACGCAATATTACAACTGATGTGGGAAAAGACGCTGAAAAAGTTTCTGAGGAAGATAAAGTCATAACACAAATCATTCCTCTTTCATATGCAAAAGTAACCGATATACAAAAAGCTATTATCCCGCTAATGTCTAAAGAAAGCAATATGACAGTATATGATCCCATTAATCTTTTGATTATTACTGACATATCTTCTAATATTCACAGGCTTTTGAAAATAATTGATTATCTTGATGTACAAAGCGCCGAAATAAAAACATCGATAATATCTATTAAATATGCCTCGGCAAAAACCATAGCAGGACATGTTACTTCGGTTTTTGGTGAGCCCGCCGGGCAGCAAATAAAACAGATCCACCGGCGCGCAGGTCTTGATACTCCTCAGATGGGAGATAAACGTATCATTAAAGCGATTGCTGACGAAAGAACTAATTCAATAATAATTATTGCAAATGATGATGACGCAAAATTGATCTCGGATTTCATAAAATCTCTGGACAAAGATCTTGAGATAAGCCGCGATGATATTCATGTATATTATCTTGAAAACTCCGATGCGGAAGAACTGGCTAAAGTGTTATCAAATGTTCCTCTTGTCGAAAAAAAATCCGAACCCGGGCAGCCTCCTGCTCAGGTAATGCAGAGATCCCAGGGTATGAAACCCAATATTGTGGCGGATAAATTCACCAATGCTCTTATTATTAATGAACCGCCAGAAAATTATGCAACAATTAAAAAAATTATCAGCCAGCTTGATATACCTCGTTCTCAGGTACTGGTTGAAGCCGCTATAGTTGAAATGAGTCTGGATAAAAGCCTCCAAATGGGAGTGGAATGGCGCAGTTTAAATAAGCCGGCTGAAGGAGTTGCAACCGGATTTGGCGCTTCAAATTTCGGACTTACAGCAGAAGCTGCCGGTGGAGGTTTATTGGGATTAAACATCGGTCTTATGAAAGGGGCAGATGAAAAAACCGGCATTCCAAACGTTGGAGCTCTTTTAAATATGTTTAAAGCTGATTCCAATTTTAACATTCTTTCTACACCTCAAATCGTAACAATGGATAATCATGAAGCTGAAATAGTTATCAGTGATGTAATTCCATTTGTCACAAACAGCCGTGTAACTGATACTAATAATGTTATTAAAACTTATGATTATAAAGATGTCGGAATCACTCTTAAAATTACTCCTCATATTAACAAGCTGACCAAAATGGTACGTATGGATATTTTGCAGGAAATAAGCAAAGTAATTGATAACAGCGTAACAGATGCTCCCCGTACATCCAAACGCAAGGCTAAGACATCCGTTATAGTCGAGCATGAAAAAACTATTGTAATCGGAGGATTAATTAGAAATGACAAAAGTTTTGGAGAAAGCAAAATACCTCTTCTTGGTGATATACCCTTTCTGGGGATATTGTTTAAACGTAAAAAAACTGTTGATACAAAGACAAATTTAATGATTTTTATTACTCCGCATATAATAGCCGGGAGTAATGATTTTGACAGTTTAACCATTAGCAAACAGAATCAGCTTCAAAAATTTGCAGATGAGAATAAAGGTATGATAACACTCGAAAAACCTGTAAATAAAAGACAGCAGTTAACCATAGATTCTACTTCTGTAAATTACGACAGCTTTACAATTGAATAGAGCTTTAACTGGAGATTTTTTAATGAAAGGTATTGCAAAATTAATCGGCGAAATCCTTATTCAGGAAGGATTTTTAACTAATGATAAATTAGAGCAGGCGCTGAACATACAAAAAAAAGAAAAATCAATAAGACGTATTGGAGAAATTCTTATTTCATCAGGATTTATTACTGAAGAGGATTTCTTAAAATGTCTGGGCAAACAACTGGGGATTAAATATATCCCGTCTCTTTCTGATTTCACAATTAAAAAAGAAATAATCAGCAAAATCCCGCTTGCTTTTATAAAAAAACATAATCTTATTCCTATTATATGCCAGCAAAAAACAGTCACAGTAGCAATGACAGATCCTTTAAAACTTCAGCCTATAGATGATATAAGTCTGATGCTTGGCAGTTTTCATGTGGAACCTGTAATATGCACTGATAGCGAGATTAAAGAGGCTATACATCGTCTGTACGGAGGAGATACAGATTCTACCCAAAAAATGCTAAGCGATCTTAAAGATGCGGATATTGACCTCCCTGCTTATGAAATCGAAGAGCAGGAAGATTTAATGGACCTTGTCAATAAAGCCCCTATAATAAAATTCGTAAATCTTATTTTAACCCGGGCTGTAAATGAACGAGCAAGCGATATTCATATTGAACCCTTTGAAAAAGATTTGAAGGTGCGCTACCGTATAAAATTAAAATTGTTAACAGAGAAATTGATATACGATTATCCACAATACCTGTTGTTTACGGTGAAAGAATTGTTATGCGTCTTCTTGACAGAAGCAATCTTCTGCTTGATTTAAGACAAATGGGATTTTCTCCTGATATATATACGAAAGTTGAAAAAATCATACATAGTTATAATGGTATTATTCTTGTAACTGGCCCTACCGGAAGCGGAAAAACAACTACTTTATATGCGGCATTAAGTCATATACATTCTGTTGAAAAGAATATTATAACAATTGAAGATCCTGTTGAATATCAGCTAAACGGGATAGGTCAAATTCAAATAAATCCAAAAATTGAATTAACATTTGCAAATGGACTGCGCTCTATTTTAAGACAGGATCCTGACGTAATAATGATTGGCGAAATTCGCGATTATGAAACCGCTGAAATTGCCATACATTCATCATTAACAGGGCATCTGGTACTGAGTACTTTACATACAAATGACGCTTCCGGAGCTATTACCCGTTTAATAGATATGGGGATTGAACCATATCTGGTCTCCTCTTCTGTTCTTGCGATTCTTGCACAAAGACTCATCAGAATTATATGCCCTAACTGCAAGGAATCCTACACTCCCGATCCGGATTTGCTTAAGGAAGTAGGACTTACTCCTCAAAGATTAAAAGATGGAGTTATTTATAGGGGGAAAGGATGTCCTGACTGTCTTAATACGGGTTATATCGGACGAATGGGGATATATGAACTTTTAATAGTTGACGGAGAAATACGTAATTCCATTCTTAATAAAAAAGATTCCTCTTCAATAAAAAAAATAGCTAAAGAAAAAGGGATGCTCACACTGCGCGATGACGGCGCCAAAAAAGTTATCGACGGATTAACTACCATAGATGAAGTACTGCGTGTTACACAGGAAGATATATAGTGAAAGGGAAATAAATTGCCTGCAAAATTATTTAAACCAAAATGCCTTGCAACAGCAATAGGGAGTCTTCCTTTTGCAGAATCTAAATCAGCATATGAGCTTGTCTTAAAATATCTTCCGGAAATTCCTGTCTCCCCCGAATTTCCAATGATGGGATATAAACATACCTTCTGCGGTCCATTCCTTGAAAATCTCCCCGGACTTGTCGCTGATGATAAACGGGAAATATTTTATTTCAATACATCCATTGATAATTCCGGTGAATTTGAAAAATTTTATGAAAACTATTTATCTGGCAATCTGGATTATTTTAAAATCAGTTACGAGCGGGGAATCGGATTCTACAATTTACTTAAAATGTTACAAACTACCCGGCCGTCAAATATTCAATATTTTAAGACACAAATGCCCGGACCTATAACTACAGGTCTTACAATTAAAGATGAAACAGATAAAAATATTATTTATAATGAAGAATTTATGCAGATAATAATCAAAGCAATAGTAATGAAGGCAAAGTGGCAGATAAATGAAATAAAAAAAACATTCCCTGATATAATATTTTTTTTTGATGAACCGGGACTTGTAAATTACGGATCCAGTTACTTTAATATAGAAAAAAATTATATAATCCAATGCTTGAATGAAGTATTTGAAGCTGTTAATGTTACAACCGGCTCTCATTGCTGCGGAAATACTGACTGGAGCATATTAATGGAATCTAAAGTGAATATAATAAGTTTCGATGCGTATACTTATAGCGGAGCTATGGTTATGTATCCGGATCACTTAAAAAAATTTTTATCAAGAAACGGGTGTCTTGCATGGGGAATAATACCTAATTCACAAAAAATATTTAACCATACCCCTGAAGCGCTTGCAGAAAAACTTGAAAATGAAATAAATATCCTTGTACAAAAAGGCTTTTCTAAAAAGGATATTCTCAATGCATCCTTAATAACCCCTGCCTGCGGTCTGGGCAGTGCAACACAAGACATAGCCCAAAAAGTCCTATGGACTCTGCAAAGAGTATCTATGATCCTGCGTACAAAATATTCATTAAATAATGATTTAATTTAGTAAAGGATAAAATATTATTAAAAAAATATTTTTGATTATTATTTTTTCTTTTATGATTCATGGATGTGCTTCTTCGGGTATTTATCATGATAATAATTCCGGGAATGAAAATTCAAAGGAAAAGAGTATTATAAATAATGCTTTCATCACGCAAAATACCAAATGGCAGGGTACAGTTGAAATTAATGGGACGGTTACTGTTATGAAAGGTATAACTCTTACTGTTTTGCCCGGAACAGTTATTAAGTTCTTTCCCCTTACCCCTAAAACTGATGATCCGCATGAGCTTACAAATGGGATTGTAATAGAAGGAAAATTATTAGCGCATGGGACAATCGGGGAAAAAATAATTTTCACGTCTATTGCACAAACCGCTGCTCCCGGCGACTGGGGAAAAATATTATTCAAGTACAGCAAGGATAATATTTTAAAATATTGTAAATTTGAATATGCGGAATATGCAATACATGCTCATTTTTCAACCGGTGAAATTTCTAATTGTGAATTTAGCAATAATATTGAGGGATTGAGGCTTGGAATGTCAAAATTCATCATAAAAAATAATAATATATTTAATAATATTTCACGGGGAATAAATTTCCGGCAATGCGCCAATATTATTGAATATAATAATATATTCCAAAACGGTACAGGAATATTTCTTTATGAAAAAAACTCTAAAGCAAAAATAATAAATAATAATATTTATAATAATAAAAATTTTAATCTTCAGCTTGGAGAATTCTATCAGGATGATATAAATATAGATAAAAACTGGTGGGGAACCATAGATATTAGTATTATAAATAAATTTATTTATGATAAAGAAGATAATTCAGGATTAGGGACCGTTAAAATCTATTAAAGCTAATTTAAATTTCTCTTTATTTTTATCATACAATTGACAAAATACACCTTTTTCATAATTATGCCATATTTCAATTATATTGTATCCTTCAGGTGAAGGGAAAACCGTAACAGGGAGTTCCGGCTTTTTGATAATAATTTTTTTAAGTATGGGCTCCGACTCAAATTCAAATTCACCGGATCTTTGGTTATATTTGCCATTTGCTTCTATATATAATAGTTCATTTGAATTATAAGCCCATACAATTTGATCAATTATACTGTTTTCCGGAAAACTTTTTTTCTTTTTAAAGAAAGTAAAATCTTTTTTTTCCTTCATATTAAAAATGTGTATAAGATTAAGATCTATACCTTTATCATTTCCATTATTAGGATGATAAACCAGCAAATTTTTACAATCAGAAATAGAAAAAATTTTAAAAAAATCAGTTTTAACATCCAATATATCTGAAATTTTTGCTGTATTTACATCGATCAATTTAACAAGCAGATGAGTATCAATATCCTCTTGATGAATATTCATTAAAATCTTAGATTCATCAAGCCATGCGAAATAATCT
>JACQWU010000348.1 GCA_016209155.1 Candidatus Desantisiibacteriota bacterium
CTCTGTCTGCCGCAGGGTTCTTCATTTCACAAAATACTAACATATGACATCTGTAAAATCAAACAATTTGGTAATTTTAAAAAAGCCAAAAAAATAAAAAAGTACTTGACAAACTATTTTGACGGGTGTATATTAATTTCAGATAAAATAATTATTTATATATTTTGTACGCTAAAATTTTTTTATGTGTAAAACTATGTTTTAGGAAGGGGGTGCAGTATTTGAATAAAATGTATGAGATATATAAGATGTGTATACCAAAACAATCAAGAAATTCTAAAGGAGGAAATAAAATTATGATAAAAAAAATAACTTTAATTACAGCTTTATTATTAATATTTGCTTACGGACAAATTTCAGCGTCAACAGTTGAAATAATTGGAGATGATGGAAATCCAGAATGGTCTGGTGCAGCTACCGGAAAATCAAAAGGTAATGTCTTAGGAGTTTATTCTGATGTAAACCTGGAAGAAATGGAGTTTTTGTTAAACTTTACCGGTCAAAAAACTTTATCTTTTTATTTGTATGAATCGAATTCCCCAACCGGAATGTATTCAAAAATATATCAAAACAATGTAACTTTATCAGGCGCAGGGAAAACTTTTTATGGTTCCGGACCTATAAGCGGTGTTACACTTTTTGAAGGCGGTTATTATTATTCAGCAGTGTCATGGACTGGCAGCGGACTTACTTATTATTATGAGGATTATCTTACTATTCCAGAGATGACATCATTTGCAGTATGTATACAGCCGGGTAGGTATTTTACTCCGCTTGCAGACCCTCTAAACATTGCTGATAATACAGTTAATAAGGGTGTTTTTACTGAACGTTTTACAACTTCACCTTTTCAGGGTGAAGGAGAAGGCGTTGTTCCAGAGCCAATGAGCGCTGTTTTTCTTGTTACAGGCGGATTATTTTTAGCAGGAGTAAAACGGTTAAAAAGATCGTAAAAAATAAACATTTGATTCAATTACTAATAATTTAAAAAAGGTCTGGGTATACCAGACCTTTTTTTTTACCTATCTCACTTGAGCTTACAATTTCCATGACGGGTGCATTATCATATTATGTAAAAAATTAACTAAGGACTTTTTTATATGCGAACATTAAAATCTATAGCTGAAATGCAGTTTTATTCTAAAAAAATGCGTGAGAGTAAAAAAAGCATAGGCTTTGTTCCAACCATGGGATATTTTCATGATGGACACCTGTAGTTAATGAAGGAAGCTCATACAAAAAATGATATTTCTATTGTAAGTATTTTTATAAATCCCATACAATTCGGAAAAAATGAAGACTTTAATACTTATCCAAAAGATATTGAACATGACTTGCAAATAGCAATGGAGGCCGGAATAGATATACTTTTTGCACCGGACTCTGAGGAAATGTATCTTCCTGATTTTAGTACTGAAGTAAATCCCGGAGAAATAGGGAATATTTTATGCGGAGCATCACGCCCGGGTCATTTTAAAGGTGTATGTACAGTTGTTACCAAATTATTTAATATTGTAAAACCTCAAAGTGCTTATTTTGGACAAAAAGATTTCCAGCAAAGTTTTATAATAAAAAAGATAACGAGAGATCTTAATATAGACACAGAAATTGTTGTTTTGCCTACAGTAAGAGAAAAAGACGGTCTTGCTATGAGTTCAAGAAATGTTTATCTTTCGGCAACTGAACGCAAAAATGCTGTAATATTATTTGAAAGCCTAAAAGAAGCCGATAAAAAAATAAAATCTGGTGAAAGAGACTCAAAAAAAATAATTTTTTTTATGAGCGAAATGATAGAAAAAATTAAAGATACACACATTGATTATATTGCTATCGTTAATAAGAACACTCTTCAAAATAAATTAATAATAGAAGGAACAATAGTTATAGTGTTATCTGTGTTTATAGGAAAAACGCGGTTAATTGATAATATGGAAATATCCTTATGATAGAAGATTCTGAATTACAAAAAGAAATTATTAAGATAAAAAAAGATATTAATGCGGTTATTCTTGTCCACAATTACGAGCGTGATGAAGTTCAGGATATAGCTGATTATATTGGGGATTCTCTGGGTTTAAGCCGTCAGGCTGCAAAAACCAATGCAAAGATAATTGTTTTTTGCGGAGTTTATTTTATGGCTGAGACTGCAAGCATTCTTTCTCCTGATAAAATAGTATTATTACCTGAAAAAGATGCGGGATGCCCGATGGCAGAAATGATCACCGCTTCAGAGCTTCGCAGTTTAAAAAAACAGCATCCTGATGCAACAGTAGTCTGCTATGTAAACTCATCCGCTGAGGTTAAAGCTGAAAGCGACCTGTGCTGTACATCGGCAAATGCTGACAAGGTTGTTTTGTCTGTAGCTCCTGATAAAAAAATAATTTTCGTACCGGATATAAATCTGGGAAAGTATGTTGCAAAAATCACAAATAGAAATCTTATTTTGTGGAATGGGTATTGTCCAACGCATGCCGCTCTTTCAACCGAGGATATTATAAAAGCAAAAAAATTGCACCCGTTTGCGCGCGTATGGAGCCATCCTGAATGCTCTCCGGAAATATTAAATATATCTGATAGAATTTTAAGCACGGGGCAGATGACTACAACATGTCAAAAGTCTGAAGAGGAAGAAATTATAATAGCTACTGAAATGGGGATGATGTGCCGTCTTGTCCGTGATAATCCTCATAAAAAATTTTATCTGGCAAG
>JACQWU010000155.1 GCA_016209155.1 Candidatus Desantisiibacteriota bacterium
CATTTAGGAGTAAAATTATGAAAAAATTAATTGTTTCGTTAAAAACATCATCTGAAGTGCTGGATAATTTTAAAAATGCTTTAAAAAATAAGCAATTTTATAATAAAGAGCATAATTTTGAAATTTCGTTTGATAATAAAAATGATTTTTCCCGTTTCATACGAAATATTGATGTTTTGATTTATATTATAAATTTCAAACCTACTTCTATTTATGAACTCGCAAGGTTAATTAAAAAAGATGTCTCCAATTTAAGCAAAATAATAAATTTTTTCGATGAATTAGGGGTCATAAAAATCGAAAAAAATAAGCTTTCGGGAAGATATACCAGCAGACCTCTTGTGGAATATAACATAATTCAATTTAAACTGGCGGCTTAAAAGTTTAGGTGATAATAGAATTTAATTTATGAAGCTTATACAAAGTTTGGATATACATTAAAAGAAATAACTGTACTCACTTTGGATAATATTCGTCTTGTATTTGCTGAAGTTAAAATAATGTTCAGGCTTTCCGGTGTAGTGATCAATATCTCAGGCGGATTACGCAGCATTTTATACCGCTCGTCATAGGGTGTATCTCCGCTTCTGGTTAAAACATGAATAGAAGGAAATGCCATCCCTTCCTTTTCAAAATATTCCTTTATTTCAAACAGAGGTTTTAAAAGATTGCGCCGGATATCATTATTCAAAGCCTTTAATGGAGAAATATATAATACCCTTAACTCCCCCTCTTCCCATGTTTTTGCGGCAAACTGATTAATTGCCCACAAAAAAGCAGTAAGAGTTTTCCCGCTGCCGGTTGGAGCAGAAATGAGAACATGCTTATTCACAGCAATTTCAGGCCATGATTTTCTCTGAATATCAGTCGGCTCCCCGACTTTTTCAATGAACCATTTTTGGATTATAGGATGAAAGAAAGATAATGGGTCTTGCACTTTTTATCCTTTTAAAGTTCAGGTGTTTAGGCTGAAGGATATTAGATCTAGCATGTATTTTTTACCTAAAAGCCTTCCCCACTTCAGTCTATATACCTGAATAATACAATTATTGTCCATTTTTTTGAAAATATTTCAAGGATAAAAAATTGTAAGTAAGTAGTTGAGGGAGATGACAAAATGAAGAAGTAAATAAAACCGGTGAAACAAACAGATGATAAATATTAAAAATATTCAATGTATTTAAAGCTTAGCAGTTAATCAAATGGATTTATAACCTTAAGACCTTCTATCCCCTTAAAATCATCTATATTTCTTGTCACAATTTTCAAATTATGTATAATCCCTGTGGCGGCTATAACTGCATCTGCAATTTTAATATTCATCTTTCTTTTTAATTCAATAGCTTTACCGGCAATATTTTCATCAACAAAATAAATATTTGCAGTTTCTATCAATCGTTTACATTTATCTAAACCATCAGATGTGTGTTTATTCCAACCGAGAAATTCAATTTTTGTAAGAATTGAAATATTAAAAGATTTTTCGGCAATAACTTTACTTATTAAATCTATGCTTTCTTTCACGCCGTTCGTATGATATATCAAAATATTGGTATCGATCAAATAGTTAGTCGTGAGCATTCCGTTCCCATTCTTCTCTTAGTTTTTTCGCCTCAGCTTTCACATCAATACCTCTATATATTCCTGATGTCTCCTTGACTATTTTTATAATATCCTTTTCAGTTAAACTTTTTTCAACAACATCATCATCATAAATTAGATGAACTTTTCTCTTCCCGATTAGTAATCTTTTATCAACCTGTTTTAATCTGCCATTTTCAATAATGGCCGCAACAATCTTATGTCCCATATAAAAACATCTCCTTTCAATTTATCTATTTAATCCTACTCTTAACCTATTAATGTAAAGGTATAGGCAAATCAAAATTGAATATTTTAATTTAACCACATTAAAATATGGCTGTCAAGAAATATAAAGTCTGTTTCGCTATGCGCGGTGTTTTGTATCGCGTGAGAAATATATTTGAATTATAGGATGAAAGAAAGATAATGCGTCTTGCACTTTTTATCCCTTTTTATACCCAATTTTCAATATTCAACCCGGAAACTTTTTTAAATTCTTTTTCATTATTACTTATTAATATCAATCCTAAAGACTTAGCATGAGCAGCAATTAACATATCTAAAGGTCCAATAATATTTCCTTTTTTCTCTAATAATACTCTTATTACTCCATATTCTCTGGCAGCCAGTTCATCATAATAATAAATTTCAATCGGCGATAAAAACTCCAGTAATGCTAATCTGTTTTTATCCGGGAATTGACTTTTCTCAATACCATATTCTAATTCACTNNATTCACTTAAAGTAATAGAAGATATTCCAACATCTGAAATATTTATCGTTGTTAATTTATTAAGTATTTCTAACGGTTTCTTTTTAATTATATAGATACAGATATTGGTATCTAATAAATATTTCATTTAAACAATTCCCTTTTTTGATTTTCGGGCTGGTTTCTTTCAGTCATAAAATCATCAGAAAATTTATCCAAACTATTTATTAAATTTTTCCATGGAGTATTTTTTGATATTAACATTACAACATCACCTATTTTGTTGATATATACTTCTTTTGCGTTAAATCTAAAATCTTTTGGTAAACGTACAGCCTGGCTTCTTCCATTTGTAAATATTTTTGCTTTATTCATTTTAGCTTCCTTTATATAATCTTATTGTTCTAATTCTATGATATATACTATGATATATATTAATTTCTGTCAAGTATAATGTGAGTAAATCCAAAATATACGTAAATTATGGTTGACATTCCAATTATTACGGGTATAATTGAGTTATGTTTAAAAGAATATTAAACCTTTTAATATATAAAAATTCATTTTTTTTATTTGGCCCAAGGCAGGTAGGCAAGACTTATCTTATAAAACACACCCTTTCACCGGATTTATTCATAGATCTTTTGAAACATAGTGAATTTTTACGCTATTCTAAAGATGTTTCAATTCTATCCCGGGAAATAGAAGCTTTAAAGAAAGAAAAGTGCTGTATTGTCATTGATGAAATTCAACGCTTACCGCAGCTTCTTAACGAAATTCAGCTTATTATGGGAAATAAAAGAGAAGCGCAATTTATTCTTACCGGATCAAGCGCGCGTAAATTACGAAAGGCAGGAACAAATTTATTAGGAGGGAGAGCAATTACTCTCCATTTGCACCCATTTACTTTTGAAGAATTAGCAGAGGATTTTAATTTGGAAGAGGCCATGCAATTTGGTACTATTCCGAATATCGCGATTGAAAAAGACAGGAAAAATAAAATTCGACTTTTAAAAAGCTACGTAGAAACCTATATTAAAGAAGAAATTCAACAGGAGGCATTGACCAGAAATATTCCGGCTTTTGCCAGATTTTTAGAATTAGCCGCGTATGAAACGGGAATATTATTAACTTTCAGAATATTGCCAGGGAAGTTGGAATACATTCAAAAACTATCAAAGAGTATTTTTATATTCTGGAAGATACTTTGCTCGGGTTTTTGCTTTATCCTTACACAAAATCACATAGGACAAAAATCATATCTCATCCAAAATTTTATTTTTTTGATCCTGGAATTGTGGCCGCGCTTCGCGGGGAGCTTTTTCAGAATTTAGTTTCAGGGACGTCACCGTATAGAATGATTTTTGAGCATTGGATATTTCTAGAAATAAAGAGAATGCTTGATTATTATGAAAAAGAAGCAAAAATGAGTTTTTTTAGAACATCAGACGGCGCTGAAGTAGATCTGATTTTAGAGATTGAGGGTAAAGTCTGGGCTGTTGAAATAAAGTCATCTAAAGAGCCGCAACTAAGCGATGTAAGAGGTTTAAGGAGCTTCTTAAAAGATCATAAATATGACAGGGCAATTTGTGTATGCCAGACACCGCGTTCATATGTGAATGATAATATTGAATTTCTTCCATGGAGAAACTTTATACATCAGTTAAAAGCTAAATAAATCGTAAATAGTAAACACGGAAGGGACGCTCTTAACTATTCGAACTTTTATATATCATTGAATTAGTTATTATAGGAAAATGGTATGGATTTTAAAGAGTTGTTTGAAAAATATCAGTCATTACTGTCAGAAAACAATAGTTTGAAAGAAGAAATAAAAAGCTTAAAAACTCAACTGAGTATTGTAGATCCGCATATTATTCCTGATGAAATTTCTGAGCATGAATTTGCACTGACACTATTTGAACAATAATCCGCAGATAAAATTTTACCATCAAGCATTAATAATAAGTCAGATTCCGCAGAAAAAATTAAATTATTTATGACGCTATTTAAAGGACGAAATGATGTTTATGCTAAAAGGTGGGAAAACACAAAGAAAGGAACCTCTGGTTATTCACCGTTCTGTTTGAATGAGTGGAAATCCGGATTATGCGGGAAACCACAAAAAAGATGTACCGATTGCGCTAATAAATTATATGCCGGATTGGATGAAAAGGTTATAGATGCCCATTTACGAGGGATTAATAATTTTGTTGCTGGAATATATCCATTGTGCCTTGATGAAACTTGTTACTTTTTAGCTATTGATTTTGATGGTGAAGAGTGGCAAAAAGATATTCAAGTATTAAGAGAAGTATGCATGGAATTCAATATCTCAGTGGCTGTTGAACGCTCACGTTCCGGTAAAGGATCTCATGTATGGTTTTTCTTTGAAAATTCGATATCCGCGCTACTGGCAAGAAAATTAGGAAGCGCGTTACTTACATACTCTATGAATCGAAGGCACGAAATAACCTTTAAATCTTATGACAGACTTTTCCCTAATCAGGACACCATGCCAAAGGGCGGTTTAGGAAATTTGATTGCTTTGCCATTGCAAAAGTTTGCAAGGAATAATAAAAATAGCGTTTTTATTGATGATAATTTTGAACCCTTTAACGATCAGTGGACATTTTTAGCAAATATTAAAAAACTTTCTGAACATGATGTTGTAGTACTTATTTCAAAACTTTGTCATGGAAATGAACTTGGAGTATTGAAAAAAGACGATGAAGAAGCTCAAAAACCATGGGAAACAAGCAAAATAAAATTACTAAAAAACGATTTCCCGCAGGATGTTGAAATTGTAAAAGCAAATATGTTGTTTGTCCCAAAAAAAGACATTTCTCAAAGAGCATTAAATCATTTAAAACGTTTAGCGGCTTTCAATAATCCGGAATTTTATAAAAAACAAGCTATGCGAATGACGGTTAATAAAATTCCAAGGATCATATCATGTTCTGATGAAACTGCGGAATACCTTTACCTGCCAAGAGGATGTGAGACTGATTTAAAAGCTGTATTTGAAGAAAACGGGATTAATGTTCATTTAATAGACAAGACTAATTGTGGTAAAAAAATTGATGTTGAGTTTAACGGCAGTTTAAGAGATGAACAACCTATCGCAATCGATAAATTGCTTAAGCATGATATCGGGGTACTTTCAGGAACAACAGCTTTTGGAAAAACAATTGTTGCAATTAAGTTGATTGCTGAAAGAAAAGTAAATACACTTATTTTGGTTAATAAAATCAGTTTAGTTGCACAGTGGAAAAAAAGATTGATGGAATTTTTGATTATTAATGAAGCTTTCCCGGATATAAATATAAATGATGAAAAAAAGCGAGGAAAAAAGAAGGACAGAAGTATTATCGGGCAATTAGGAGCAGGGAAGGAAAGTTTAAATGGAATTATTGATATTGCTATAATGCAATCATTAAACAGAATGGGTGAAGTAAAGGAATTGGTTAAAAATTATGGCATGATTATTGTTGATGAATGCCATCATGTTTCAGCTTTTAGCTTTGAAAATGTGCTTAAAAATACAACCGCAAAATACATTTATGGATTAACTGCAACACCAAACAGAAAGGATGGACATCATCCAATCATATTTATGCAATGCGGGCCTGTACGATTTAGAGATGATGCAAAAAAGCAGGCAGAAAAAAGACCTTTTGAACATTTTATTATCCCAAGATTCACATCTCTTAAAGTGCCAATAGATAAAAATGAAAAAGATATATCTATTCAAGAACTATACTCTGAAATTGTTGTTAATGAAATGAGAAATCAGCTTATTACGGATGATGTATTTAAAAGTTTTGAAAGCGGCAGAAACTGTGTTATTTTAACTGAGAGAACTGCTCATGTTGAATTGCTTGCGAAAAAATTGAGAGAGAGAATCCCTGATGTGATATCTTTAACAGGTGGAATGGGCATGAAGGAAACCAGGGAAATATTCGCAAGGATATCTGAAACTCCAACTGATAAACAATTAACATTGGTTGCCACAGGGAAATACATTGGTGAAGGCTTTGATGAACCGCGTCTTGATACTTTATTTTTAGCTATGCCGATATCATGGAAAGGCACTTTACAGCAATATGCAGGCCGGCTTCATAGATTATTTGAAAACAAAGATGAAGTGCAAATATATGATTATGTTGATATCCATGTTAGGATGCTCGAGAAAATGTATGGTAAGAGGCTTTCCGGATATGCCTCTATTGGTTATAAAGCTAAAGGAGAAAATATTGATTCAAAAGCAATTGATATTATTTTTGACAAGCAAAGCTTTATGCCGGTTTATAGCAATGATATCATAAATGCTGAAAGAGAAATTTTAATAGTGAGTCCGTTTATTACTAAAAAACGAACGACGCAAATGCTGCAATATTTGAACGTTCCTTTAAGTAAAAAAGTTAAGGTTATCATTTTGACGAGACCGGCGGATGACTTTAATGAAAAAGCAAATAATGCTTTGCAGGGTACATTAGACTTATTGAAAGGTGCCGGAGTAAGTTTGGTTTTTAAATCAAACATTCACCAAAAGTTTGCAATAATGGATCAAAGAATTGTATGGTATGGAAGTATCAATCTTTTAAGTTTTGGAAGCGCTGAAGAAAGCATAATGCGGCTTGATAGTCCCAATATTGCAAATGAACTGATGAAGAGTATAGATGTTTAAGCAGAGGTTGACATATTTATGAAAATGGAAGTATTAATAAAAAAATTCGGCAAACTGCTTCTTCTGAAAATGAAGCGCTTATAGATAAGATTACCGAAGGGACTAACAGTCAAAACCCGATTTTCGAACGAGACCTGAAAGCAAATCATGAAGTCCAACTGATGGTATAGGTATTATACAGATTGGAAAAATGGGGATGTTTTTTACATCATTCGGAACTTGCATTGGTATATCTTATTGGCTGGATTTGTCCGGAGATAAAAGAAGATCCTGCAATCATAAGAAGCGATGAGCACCTGATGAAGGTTTTATCTCGAACAAATCGTACTAAGTTCAGGAACCAAGTCCTTAATCCGCTTATAGAAATAAATTTTATTGAAATGACCATTCCTGATAAACCTCAAAGCAGTAAGCAGAAATACCGGCTGACTGAAAAAGGGAAAGAGCATTTGAAATTGCTGGAGAAAAATATGTAGAAGACAGAAGATTGAAGACACAAATAAGATATCAATGGCACTTCCTGTCCGGATAAATTCATTTCTGTTTTCTATAGTTAGTTGATTATTCCCTCATGTTAATTACAAAATATAATATTCCAAGCCCTCAGTTTTACGTTTTTCTTTTATTTATATTCGTAGGGGCAGGTTCCCATGCCTGCCCTTTTTAATAATTTATGAATGGAATATTGTAAAAAAAGGAGTAAAATATAATTATCAATGATAATTTATATTTGATGGAGCAGGTGAATAAGGATAGTATGATAATAAATGAACGGCCATTATCCCCGGGGGCTCGAATAGTTGTTAGAGACGCAGAATGGTTAGTGCGGAGTGTGGATCAGGTATTAACAGGCGGGAAGCAATTATTATGCGTTGGAATTAGAGAAATGAAGCATGATAAAAAGTGGAAAAAAGAATTAATATATGTTATTATAAAATCAGATTTTGTAAGTGAAAATTTTCGATTATAAATAAAAAAAATAATATGTATGTATAATTAAAAGTCCTTGTTGTAATTTTATAGAAATGTCAGCAGGAAAGTAGATTACAGATGGAATTTTCGGAAGGGAATTTTGGTAAGAAAAGTTAGTTATGGAGGATAGTTATGATAAAAACAGTGGAAGCAATTTATAAAAATAAGCAGTTCATTATCGGGAAAAAGAGAGAATATCCCAAAGACGGCAGTAATGTTTTGATAATATTCGAGACTAATAAAAAAGAGAAAGACAGTACAAAAAGAATAGAAAATAAATCTTTATATGGTATTTGGTCAAAAAAAATTCCTCCAACCATTAATATTGAAAGTAAACTTCGTGAAATTAGGTTAGGCTGGAAAAAACATTTGGAAAATTAAATGGCCGAAAAATATATTTTAGATACACATACCTTGTTTTGGTATTTGACAGCTTCTCCTAAATTAAGCCGCAAAGCAAAAGATATTATTGAAAAGGTTTTAACATCAGGAGAGAAGGTTGTTATCTCCGTAATTACTTTAGCTGAATTGTATTATCTAAATGAAAAAATCGGAAAACCGCTTGATTTTTTTTCTGAGTATAAAAAACTTGAAGAAAATTTAGAGATTGCTCCAATTGAAACGACTGATATTTTATCTTTTGTGAATTGGATGAGATTGAAGAAATGCATGATCGTTTAATTGTAGGACTTGTTTTAAAAATGGATGGAATATTAATCACAAAGGATGAAGTAATACGAGCTAGCAAAAAAATAAAAGTTTTATGGTGATTATGCAGTTGAAATTGTTATAGCGTATTTTTAATTTGGCATAGTTTTATATTATTCAACAATTTGAATGTAAATTTGGTAGGGGCAGGTTCCCATGCCTGCCCATTTTTATTTATAATTTTAATGATAAAAAGAATAATATAATTAAATATCCGGACACATTCAAATAAAGAAATCTCTCATATAGGAACGACCGAGGAATCTTGCAGAAAGTTCTGCTAAATTTTCAGGGATCGATATATTTTGAATATTCTATTCCGCGAATGGGGAAACGAATTGATGTTGTAATTATTATTGGATCTGCGATTTTTGTCTTAGAATTTAAAGTAGGCGAAAAAGAATTTTTATCATATGCTATTGATCAGGTTTGGGATTATGCTTTGGATTTAAAGAACTTTCACGAAACAAGTCATGAACATTTTATTGCTCCTATACTTATTGCCACTAAGGCAAAAAACGTTACTTCATTTGTTGCAGCAACACCACAAAACGACAAATTGCTTTTTCCTATTAAGTGTAACGTGGAATTACTCAGTCAAGCAATCAAAGATGTATTGTTTTTTGCAGAAGGGGCTATAATTGATCCAATACAATGGGACAGAGGGCGGTATTCCCCAACTCCAACAATCGTCGAAGCAGCAATGGCACTCTACAATGGCCACTCAGTTAGTGAAATTTCGCGCAGTGGTGATAGCGCAATCAACTTAAGTGAAACATCTGATACAATATCAAAAATTATTCGTTTTTCAAAAAATAAATCGCATAAATCAATCTGTTTTGTAACAGGTGTACCGGGTGCCGGAAAAACATTGGTCGGACTTAATATTGCAACCAAGCATATTGATAAATCTAACGACCTTTACAGCGTTTTTCTTTCTGGTAATGGGCCACTTGTTGCTATCTTACGGGAGGCTTTAGCTAGGGATAAGGTACGGCATGAAAAAGAGCGTGGGATTAAGGTTAAAAAAAGCGAAGCAATGAGTGATGTTAAGATGTTTATTCAAAATGTTCATAATTTTCGTGATGAATGTCTAGTTGATTGCGAAAAACCACCAATTGAGCATGTGGCATTATTTGATGAAGCACAGCGTGCTTGGAATCTGCAACAGACAGCATATTTCATGCATCGGAAAAAGAATAGACAAAATTTTAATCAGTCTGAACCTGAATTTTTAGTTTCATGTCTTAATCGTCATTCGGATTGGGCGGTAGTTGTTTGTCTGGTTGGTGGAGGTCAAGAGATTAACACGGGGGAGGCTGGAATTAGCGAATGGATAGAAGCCTTAAATCGCTCATTCCCAGACTGGCATATTTATATATCTTCTCGACTTACTGATAGTGAATATGGAGCGGGAAAAATATTAGATGAATTAAAATTACGACCAAATGTTGTAAAAAAAGATGAACTGCATCTTGCTGTTTCGATGCGTTCGTTTCGTGCTGAAAATGTTTCATTATTGGTAAAGCAGTTACTTGATCTTAATGTAGATGAGGCGCACAATACCTTGGCAAATGTGTCTAAGAAATA
>JACQWU010000343.1 GCA_016209155.1 Candidatus Desantisiibacteriota bacterium
TGTACGAAGACTGGACGCGGAAAGACCGGTTAGTTTATGAATTTCCAGCGCCCGTATTAATCTTACTTTATCATTAAAATGAATTTTTTTTGCGGTATCGGGATCTACTTGTTTCAGTTGTTCATATAAATATTCTGAACCCTTTTCCTCAATAATTTTCTCCAATTCTTTTCTTATTTTATCATCCCGTGATGAATATGTTGAAATATCATAAAGAACAGCTCTCATATAAAGACCGGTTCCGCCGGCCATAATTACTTTTTTCTTTTTATTTAAAATCTCATCAATTATTTTTCGTGCTTCATTCTTATATTCACCGGCGCTATACACTGTATCAGGAGTGATTATATCTATCATGTGATGAGGAACACGCATGATATCTTCAGGAGAAGGTTTTGCCGCACCGATATCCATGAATTTATAAATCTGCCTTGAATCGGCAGAAACAATTTCAGCGGAAATTTTTTCAGCCAGGATAACAGCCAGTTTGCTTTTCCCGCTTGCGGTCGGTCCCGATATAATTATTAGCTCTGTTTGCATGGTGAAAATTTTAGCATAAATTAATTGAAATGCAAATAAGATTAAATTAAGGTTTTATAATTATCGATAAATGTAGTTTTTATGTAATGGTTCAGTTATTAGTGGTAATCGATATTTTGTAGAGACGCAAAATTTTGCGTCTCTACATTAGCTGCACCAAATTTTTGTTGACAACGCGGGAAATTTTTGATATATAGTCTATAGATAGAGCGAAGAGTGTATAATAAGATGCTCGGTAAGACGGGCAGATGCACATAATTACTAAAATAAAAGGTGAAAAGGAGGAAACAAAAATGAAGAAAAATTTTTTGGCAGTAGCAGTATTAGTTGTTGGTGTGATGATGATTAGTGTGGCGGGTGTTGTGAATGCGAATCCAATCAATGTTGTTGATTATTCCAGTTTAACTGGGATTGGGTTAATTACTTTTGATGATGTCGCCGGAGGTCCTGCGCCAGGGACAAATTATGATAATCTATTTGAGTCTGATGGGGCCATGTTTGGGGAACACTTTGCAGGTCAAACTTTATCATATAATGGCAATTCTGATGTATTATCAGGTGCCCCGACAGGTGGTACACTTAATTTAGTAGCAGGATCTGCTTCACAAAATTTAAATGTTTTTAACTATTCAAGTAATGTTTTAACAGGGTTGGGCCCTTTAGGTTTTCCGGATTTTGATGCAATTGGAGAAGGAGCCATTTCTCTGGTGTTTGATAATGATCAATCAGAATTTGGATTTCAATTGCTTGGAGGGGACATGGGATCAGCTTATATTTATTTTTATGCAAGAAACGCTTCACTTATTGACACAATACAGCTTAATAATCTCTCTGATTCATATTATGGCTTTTCCCGTGAAGGCGGTGTTAATGATATAGCTGGTATTTCAATTTACAATCTTGATGGTGGAGGTATCGGTTTTGATAATTTAAAACATGATGTGCCTGGTAAAAATGAAAACCCGGTCCCTGAACCATCCACTATGTTGCTCTTAGGCATTGGCGTAGCTGTCCTCACTGGCATCAAATTTAAAAAAAAATAAGTATAAATAATAATTATAAAATAAAACCCCGCAGTTTTTTGCGGGGTTTCAAAACCACAAAAACATCTATATCCCACAGCAATTAATCCTCTTAGCATAATGTTCATTATAATATGAATAGTTATATTAAATTAAAGTTTTACAATTACCGATAATATAGAAATACAAAATATAAGCGAAAAATAAATATATTAATGAAGAATTCTGTGGTAAAGCCACATGTTATCTTCATTTTATGGAGATGATTTTAATGTCTAAAAAAATGCTGATAATTATAGTTTTTCTAATGATGTTCCAATTCAGCTGTTCTAAAAATAATGTAAGAACCGGCAATGATTATACCCGAAAAAAATTACCCGAGACAGGCAGTAAAAATGAGTCAAAGATGAATAAAACAGATTGTAATGAGTTTGAAAATATTATGGTGAATAAAAACAATAGTGATTTTAATTTAGAAAGTTCTTCGCTTAATTTTGAAACAACAATATCAGATACGAAAGAAAATTCATCAAAAAATAATAAAGATAATGTGGTATCAGGCAGTTTATTTAATACTGCCGATATCATTTCAAATCAAGCTGAAATAATTGTTTCTCCCGGGACAACAGATGATATATTAATTGATAAGGATAAAAATGACGAAGAAAAAAGAAAAGAAATATTGGATCTTATGAAGGAGCATTACAATAGGGCTTTATTACTCTATAATTCAGGTGAATATGAAGAATCTAAAAATGAATTTAAAATATCATTAAGGATTATGATCGATTCAGATCTGGAAACAGAAACATTTTTTAAGCTTGCCCCTTTTTATAAAAATATTTTTGATAGTTCAGAATGCAGGCAGGTGGCAGTAGATGAAAATAGCTGTTCTGAGGACCCGAATGTAAATGAATTTAATCAGGAAGTCGTTGATTATATTAATAAATATAAAACAAATTATCGTAAAAAGATGTTAAAACGTTTATCAAGATCCACCCGCTATATCGGTAAAATAAGAGAGATTTTTGAGAATGAGGGATTAGCTCAGGATCTTGCCTATTTACCCATGATAGAAAGTGATTTCGCAATTAGGGCTCACTCAAAAGAAGGTGCTGCGGGTTTATGGCAATTTACAAAGAAGGCAGGGAAAAAATATAATTTAAGGATGGATTCATCAATAGATGAAAGATATGATCCTGTTATATCAACTATAGCTGTTGCAAAAAAAATAAAAGATCTTTATAAAACATACGATTCCATTTTGCTTTCTGAAGTCGGTGAATTTACAACACTAAGAACAGTCGGAATAGCTGTAACGCATAATTTACAGAATCTGACAGATCAAAAAGATTTATCGATTGAAGCAAGAAAATATATAGCAGATTTTGTGGCAAATTTGGTAATAGCTAAAAATCCGGAAAAATATGGTTTTGAGAAAATAGAATATGCGCTTCCTCTGGAATATGATGAAGTTTCAGTTAATGGAGATTATCCTCTTTCAATATGCGCAAAAGCGGCACAATGTTCTTTGCAGGAAATAAAAGATTTAAATCCGGCACTTCTCCTGGGACGTACTCCAACTGGTGATAATCAATTTATTTTGAAAATTCCCGGTGGAAAATCTGAAATATTTAATAATGCCATTGAGTCAGGGTTGATACATATTGTCAGGCCCGGAGAAACAATGTTGAGCATTGCACTTAAATATAATATATAATTACATAATCTGGCTAAAGCAAATAATATTACAGAATTAAACAATATTAAAGCCGGAATGCATTTGATAATCCCACTGGATAAAAAATTAAGTTTAAAGAAAATAAAAAAAGATACGGATGTAAAAAAAGATTTATGTAATGCCCTTGTAGGTGCAGGTCTTGCGCCTGCCCGTCATTAACATCTAACCTGTTATTTATATAAAGACGCAAAATTTTGCGTCTCTACATATTTTCTATAATGACATATCCGTCCTAAAAATATATTAAAAAAATATATTGAAAAAAACAAAAAATATTTATATAATATTATAAATTTAAAAAACCACAGAGTGCACTGAGTTTGTATTTTATAAAAATCTCCGTGTTATCTTCAGGTTAATCTTTAATGTTATCAAAATTCGAATGGGAGGAATTATTAATGAAGAAAAGAAATTATTTGTTCACTTCAGAATCCGTAACTGAAGGTCATCCTGATAAAATAGCGGATCAAATCTCGGACGGTGTTCTCGATGCTATACTAACGGACGACCCTTACGCAAGAGTAGCATGTGAAACCATGCTTACAACAGGGCTTATAGTAATAGCAGGAGAAATTACCACTAAAAGTAAAATTGATTATCAGGAAATTGCAAGAAATGCAGTACGTAAAATAGGATACACAAGAGCTAAATACGGTTTTGACTGTGATACCTGCGGAGTGCTCGTTTCAGTTCATCAGCAGTCTCCGGATATTGCACAGGGAGTTAATGAAACTGATTCGCATGAACAGGGAGCAGGAGATCAGGGGATGATGTTTGGATATGCATGTAATCAGACAAAAGAACTTATGCCGCTTCCTATAACTTTATCTCATAAACTTACAATGCGTCTTACAGAATTACGCAAAAAAGGTGTTCTTGATTATTTAAGACCGGATGGTAAAACACAGGTCACAGTAGAATATAAAGACGGAAAACCTTATAGAGTAGATGCAGTCGTTGTATCCACACAGCATGCGCCGGATGTGAAAAGCAAACAGATTGAGAAAGATATTATAGAAAAAGTAATTAAAGCTATTATTCCTGTAAAATATATTGATAAAAAAACAAAATTTTTTGTTAATCCCACCGGACGGTTTGTAATTGGCGGTCCTCAGGGAGATACAGGCGTGACCGGAAGAAAAATTATTGTTGATACTTATGGCGGATACGCAAGTCACGGCGGTGGAGCTTTTTCAGGCAAGGATCCTTCAAAAGTTGATCGCAGCGCGGCATATATGGCAAGATACGCGGCTAAAAATATAGTTGCGGCAGGACTTGCGGATGAATGTGAAATACAGGTTTCATATGCGATAGGAGTTGCAAAACCGGTATCCGTAAAAATTGATACCTATGGAACAGGTGTTATTTCTGATGAAGAAATTTCAAAACTTGTTGACCAGCATTTTGATTTCCGTCCTGCAAAAATAATTTCGCATTTAAATTTAAGAAGGCCGATTTATGCGAAAACTGCAGCTTACGGGCATTTTGGCAGAAATGATAATGATTTTACATGGGAGAAAACAGATAAAGCAGAGGAACTTAAGAAAGCTATTAGATAAAAAATAAGGAGGAGAATTAAATGGATTTAAAAAAATATATTAGAGATATTCCTGACTTCCCTAAAAAAGGTATAATTTTTAAAGATATTACCACTCTTTTAATAAACGGTAAAGCTTTAAAATATGTAATAAATAAAATGGCTGAACAATACAAAAATGATAAAATAGATGCTGTTGTTGGTGTTGAATCAAGAGGTTTTATTGTCGGTTCAGCGCTGGCATATAAAATGGGTGTAGGTTTTATTCCGATTCGTAAACCAGGTAAACTGCCATATAAAACCATTAAAGCCACCTACGCTCTGGAATACGGTACAGATTCAATAGAAATTCATGAAGATGCTATAAAACCATCGCAAAATATATTAATAGTTGACGATCTCCTGGCAACGGGCGGCACAGCCGGCGCGGTGGTTGAGCTGGTTTCAAAACTCGGCGGCAATATAGCCGGAATAGCGTTTATAATTGAACTTTCTTTTTTAAACGGCAAAGACAAACTTCCCGGACAGAAAATATTTTCTCTTATTCAATATTAAAATTTAAATACA
>JACQWU010000344.1 GCA_016209155.1 Candidatus Desantisiibacteriota bacterium
TATTTCGCCTGCTGCTGTTTTCCAGAGAATGATGGTTTTATCCTCACTTCCGGAAGCCAGCATATTTCCATCCGGATTAAATGCTATGGAAAGAACGGGTTTAGAATGTCCTTCCAGAGTTTTCAATTTATTACCTATTTCCACATCCCAGAGTATAATAGTTTTATCATTACTTGCGGAAGCCAGCATGTGTCCATCAGGACTAAAGGCAATGGAATTGACAGCATTGGTATGTCCTTCCAGAATTTTTAATTTTTTCCCTGTTCCTGCATCCCAGAGTATAATATTATTATCCATACTTCCTGACGCCAGTATAGATCCATCAGGACTAAATACTACACAGCGGATACTTTCAGAATGCCCGATAAGTACTTTATCCTGTTTTACCAGATCCAATATGGGAATCAAAATATTATTCTTCTCAACTGCACAACTTGAATTTATATGAATAATTGTATCAGCGAGAAAAGCAAACATTATCATTACACAAAATTTTAATATTTTTTGTCTACCAATCATAGAAAACATTCCCTTTAAATATAATAATAGTATTATTATAGAAAAAAAATTATGCGGGTGTCAATAATTTTTTATTACTCGGTGTCCTCTGTGGTTATTTTTAAATTTTTGAATTTTTTTGGCCTATCATTTTTGCCAGCGTAATTGCGTTTTTTGCCGCAGAGCCGGCATGGCAATTGTTAAAAAAAACAAAAGTAGTTTTGCTTTTACCCGATATTTTTATTATTCCCGGTAAAAATTCGTTCAGCTCCTGTTCGGAATAAAGATAGTTGTATCTTTCTGAAGCAGGAACGCTAAACCAGTTTTTATTCCTGCCGTGAAAACGGAAATATGCGATGTCGGAAGTTACCGCAGGGTAATAGGGCATAAGGTTTTTAAGTCCCGGTTCATCAACTATGCAATATCCCATTCTCATATTTTTAAGAAAAGTAAACGTATTATCAGTTACCCAATCGCTATTTCTAAATTCTATTATAACAGGTATTTCGCCGAATCGGTCTTTAAAAAATTTTAGATATTCCAGATTTCCTTCTGTATGATGAAAACTATATGGGAACTGCGCGATTATACAGGATAGCTTGCTGTCTTTTACAAGCGGGTCGATAGAATATATAAACTTATCAAATATTTTTTTGTTATCTATTATTTCCTTTCTTTCGTTCCATATGTCATGCGTCAAGCCTTTAAAAGCTTTTATTACAAATTTAAAATCCGCACCGGTTTTATTGTTCATTCCCTGAAGAGCTTTTTGTGAGGGCAGAGTGTAGTATGTAAAATTTATCTCCAGTGTTTTAAATCCAAGTTCTTTTTCATAATATGAAAGCATATTCTCTTTTTTTATACTTTTCGGATATATTGTCCCTATCCAGTCAGGGAAAGAAAATCCGCTTGTGCCGATATTAATCATTTTACTTCAACTCTCCTTACTCCGGAAGGTCGCCAGCTTGGTGATATTACACCCTGACTGTGATCATTCATTATAAGATTTCCATGTGTAATAGTAAAGTCGCCAAAGCGGTCATTTATTTTATCCATGGTTTTTCCAATTATATTTTTTTTATCTTCATCGCCGAATAATGACAATTGATGATAATATTTTATAAGGCTTGTAATTGTAACCCCCAGAAGCCTTACTTCCTGTTCAAGTTTTATTGATTTTAAAATTTTAAGCGCGGTAAAGTATATATCCAGATCATTATTTATATAACTTTCTATTGTCAGTTGTTTCGTAAAAGTTGTAAAGTCTTTATATCTTATTGTCAGTACAATGGTTTTACCTGAATACCCGTATTTCCTTATTCTTCTTCCAACCATTTCGGAAAGCTGAAGAATATATTTATGTATAATATTAATATCAGATACATCTTTAGTTAAGGTCATACTGTGTCCGACAGATTTTACTCCCTGATCTTCCTCATATGATACAACGGGACTTTCATCTATCCCAAGCCCCATATTATGAAGCCTCTCCCCAATTACCCCAAAACGCTGTTTTAATGTTTTCACAGGATACCTGCCGAGCTCGCCGCAGGTTTTTATACCCATTGTTTTAAGATAAGCTGCAAGTTTTTCTCCGATCCCGCATAGATTTGAAACAGGAAGGTCTTTAATAAAACCCGAAATTTCTTCTTTTTTTATTATTACCAGACCATCTGGCTTTTTCATATCACTGGCAAGCTTTGCAAGAAGTTTATTCGGCGCGATACCTATGGAACATAATAGACCAAGCTCATCATTTATTTTCTTTTTTATCAGACGTGCAATGTTTTCCGTTTTATGAAATAGCGTGAGTGAGTTTGTAATATCAAGAAAAGCTTCGTCTATGGAAAAAACTTCAATAAGAGAAGTATAATTTTTAAGAATACCGATAATTTTAACCGAGGTATCAATATATTTTTGGTTATTACCCGGGACAAGGATAATCTCCGGGCAAAGTTTTTTAGCTTCATATTTGGTCATACCTGTTTTTATTCCGAATGCTCTTGCCTCATAAGAACATGTTGTTACAACAGTCCTTTCCTCTGAACCTATAACTGCTATCGGCTTGCCTCTAAGATGAGGATTACTTGCCTGCTCCACAGAAGCAAAAAAAGCATTCATATCAAGATGAAGAATTATTCTGTCCATAATTTTATCCCTGTAAATGTCTTTCAGGAGTATATATCTACTCCACAGTGATACCTGTCACCTCTATTTTCCCAGAAAGATCCCTGTTCTCCGTGTTTTGGTGTTTTTTTTTCGTAGCTTTCCGGTACAGGCCATATTTTCATATTTGATCCACTTTTACATTATAACATATATTATACAAGTTTTATGCGGGTCAAACAAAAATTCCTTGAAACAGAAATTCCATGCAGATTACACTTGAAATGATTTAAATTTTTTATTATTATTCTTTTAATTATTAAATTCATTAATAAGCAACCCAATTATCTCTATGGATTTGTTTTACGGGATGCTGAGATAATTTCGGGATATTAAATGTATTATGAAAAAGACAAAAATCA
>JACQWU010000345.1 GCA_016209155.1 Candidatus Desantisiibacteriota bacterium
AATATGGTCGGAGCCAGAACAAAAAATGCGGTAAGAACAAATAGATTGGAGATAAGCGGAGAAACTCTGGAAGTTCTTAAAGTTGAAATTCAGAAAACTATAAGTAATTTTGAGGATGTAGATATGGCCCAGGCTATTTTGGATTATCAGATGCAGCAGTATGTTTATGAAGCTTCTCTTGCAAGCGGTGGAAATGTTATTTTGAAAAGTCTTGTAGATTTTATGGGATAAAATAGGAGAAAAAAATGGAACTAAATACTTCTAGATTCGGAAAAATAAAGTATATAAGTAAAAATGTTATTGTTTTTCTTGAGGGACTGCCGGGTTTTTCACAATTTAATAAATACATTATTATTGATCAAAAAAAGCATAGACCTTTTATGTGGCTTCAGTGCATTGAAAACGAAAATCTTGCTTTTGTTGTTACTAATCCTTATATGTTTGTGAACAGTTATTTTGTTAATATTCCTGATGAGGATTTAAAAGCTTTAAATGTCCCGGTAGTTGAGGATTTACGTATATTAGTAATGGTAGTTATTCCCAAAGATAATCCTCAGGAAATTTCAATAAATTTGCAGGGACCAATATTTATAAATATTCGCGATATGACAGCAAAACAGGTAATATTATATAATAGTAATTATCAGGTTAAACATTTTATTTTTTCAAAAATTCAGACAGTTGAAACACAAATGGCTTATGCTGAATAAAACAAAGAGATAAAGTTATTGCTTGTTATTAAGGAGATGATATGATTTGAAATTTCAAATTTCAAATCTCAAATAATCATAGGAGCTATTATGCTCGTATTATCACGCAAAAAAGGCGAAGAAATAATAATAAACGGTAATATTTATATAAATATTCTGGATATAAAAAAAGATCATATAAAAATAGGTATTTCTGCTCCTATCAATGTATCAGTACACCGCCGTGAAGTTTATGAATTAATCAAAGATATGAATATCGCTTCCGCAGAATTATCAACTGAAGATATTCACAATTTATTAGGTAAAAAAAGCAAAGAAACCAGGTAAAAATTTCCTACCAGCAGCTATATATCCAAAAATCCCTTGATTTTATTCAATTAATGCCCCCGTTAAATTCTGGCATTTATATTGCATATAAGATTGATAATTATGCGTGAATTACTCAAGTTCTACTAATAAATGTCACAAAGTGACACCTGAATTTTGATTTTTGATATTTGAATTTTAATTTTACGCTTTAAAATCAGTCAGCTTGAATAATTTATTTAAAGAAAGGGGTATTATGAGGAAAATACTTGTAACCGGCGGGGCGGGATTTATTGGCTCTCATATTGCTGAATATTATGCGAAACTTGGGAATAAGGTTGTTGTATTGGATAATCTTTCAAGGCTCAAGATGTTTAACCGAAGCGTTTTTAAATCATTTTCAAATTGGGAATATTTAAAAAAATACCCAAATATAGAATTGATCTTTGGAGATATTAGAGATTTTAGTATGATTAAAAAAATAGTTAGAGATGTAGACGTTATTTTTCATGCGGCAGCCCAGACTGCCGTGACAACTTCTGTAACAGATCCCCATAATGATTTTACTAATAATGCGATTGGCACATTTCATGTGCTTGAAGCCGCGCGTCAGTCGGGAGCTAAGCCGTCTATCATTTTCTGCTCCACTAATAAAGTATACGGTGACAATGTGAACAATATTCCTCTCGGTGAAAATAATAACAGGTATGTATTTAATGAAAAATATTGCGATTGCGGTATTCCTGAAAATAATTCGATAGATCTGTGTGAGCATACTCCATATGGATGTTCAAAATTAACAGGTGATATATATATGCAGGATTATGCTCATTTATATGGTCTTAAGATAGGTGTGTTCAGAATGTCCTGTATATATGGTACAAGACAAATGGGAGTTGAGGATCAGGGATGGGTAGCCTGGTTTGCCATTGCCAATGTTACTGGCAGTCCTGTGACTATTTACGGTGATGGCAAGCAGGTTAGAGATATCCTTTATATAGAAGATTTAATTAAAGCATATGACAGCTTTCTAAAAAGTGATTATAAGCATATGGTTGTTAATATGGGCGGAGGGCATAAAAATACTATATCTTTACTCGAGTTGGTCACCAAACTGGAAAAGTTTTCAGGCAGGGAAATGGAAATTCAGTTTTCCGATTGGAGACCTTCAGATCAGAAAGTTTATATATCCGATATATCCAAGGCGAAAAAATTATTATCCTGGGAACCGAAAATTTCACCTGATGAAGGTCTTGAAAAATTGTTTAATTGGACCCGGGAAAATTCTGAGATGTTAAGGCGGGTGTTAAAGAAAGCAGCATGATCAATGTTGTAATCGATGTCGTAGGGGCAGGTCCCCGTGCCTGCCCAAGCATGAAATGAGCAATGTGAAGGACGAGGGACGAGGGACGAAAAAGCAAAAAGTAATTAGTAGTGATGGGAGAAAAAATGAGAGTATTATTAAGCAATCCTCCGTGGTTTATTGAAGGCGGGAACAGGTGGGGAATAAGAGCGGGAAGCCGGTGGCCGTTTACATTACCGTGCGGAAGCGGATATTATCCTTTCCCATTTTTAATGTCACATGCAGCAAGTTATTTAAGAGAGAATGGAATTGAAGCTTATATGGTTGATTCAATTCTTACAAGAGAAAGTTACAATTCTTTTATTAAACGTATAAAAGAAATAAAGTTTGACTGGGTAATTATTGAGACTTCAACCCCGAGTATTGAGCATGATCTTAAATTGTGTGAAGATATTTCAAAATATTCTAAGGTGGCTTTATCCGGACCCCATGCTACTACCTTTGCAGAGGAATTAATCAAAAAACCGTATATCAAAGCAATTTTAAAGGGTGAATATGAAAAAAATAGTCTGGAGCTTTTGCGTACCGGAGAAGAAAAGGTATATGATTATAATTTGACGGAAGATATAAATACATTACCTTTTCCTTATCGTGATTATTCTATATATAATTATGCGGATCATTTCCCTGTAACTCCAAAAGGACCGCAACTTCAGATATGGGGAAGCAGGGGTTGTCCCTTCAAATGTGTATTCTGCTTATGGCCGCCGATTATGTATAAGAATAAATACAGGGCAAGAAAACCATCAAATATATTGGAAGAAATCAAAGTCACCCTTAAGAATTTCCCTAAATTTAGAAGTATTTATTTTGATGATGATACATTCAATATAGGTAAAGACAGAATGATGGAAATTTGTG
>JACQWU010000114.1 GCA_016209155.1 Candidatus Desantisiibacteriota bacterium
TTGCTCCATATCAAATATATATAAAAAATTAAAAATCGGATGTTTTAATTTTTCAATAATAACTTTTTTATATTTTAGAATTTTGTTCTAAGAATACGTACATTTTCAGCAGTTATAATTACTAAATTATTGGTTATATCATTTTCATTTAAAGAGTTATAAAATTTTTTAAATATTTCAAGAGTTCTTTTGACGTTTTGCTTATAAATTTTAACAACAATAATTCCCCCGCATTTTGCTGGAGAAAATCTAAATATCCTTGTAAAATCTTTATCCATGGTTATTATAATTCTATTTTTTTTACAAGCTATTTGAAATATTTTAGCATCAGATATTCCGGAAAGACCAGCATCTCTTACACTAAATATATCTAATCCTAAACTTTTCAAATAATCAATAATCGGTTCATATAAATTTTCGTCTGCTATAAATTTCATACAGCGATTCCTGCTTCTTCATCAACAAGAATTGAGGCATAAGCTAAACAAGCTCTTATATCTTTATCTGTTATATTTGGATATGCTTTTATTATCCCATCAATATCTTCTCCACTAGCAAATAAATCAATTATAATATGAACGGGTATTCTTGTCCCTTTTATACATGCTTTTCCACTGCATATTTTGGGGTCACATATAATTCTATCAAAAATTTTTTCCATATATTATTCCTTTCTAAATATATTTTTTTGTTTTAACAGTGAGTTAGTTCTGATTTATGTATAATATATCAACCCATATATCTATTGTCAATTTTTTTCTAAAGAATGATTTAATAATATATGCGGGACACATGTCCTCCAGAGTAGCAATAGGATTGACACTAAATTATAGTTTGAAAAAATATTTGATAGGATTAACAGGATTTAAACCAAAACAGTTACTTTTATTTAACATATTTAAATCCATTAAGATATTTTATTATAATATTTTTAAAAGGCAGCGGATTTGATGTCCTATGGCCGCAGATAGCAGCTTTAGTAGTTCTTGGAACCATAATTATGACAATAAGTATTTTAAGGTTTCACAAAAGATTGGAATAAAAAGTTTTTCAACATCTTTTCATATCTTAACGCTTCAATCGGATTTATTATTTTTTACACGATTTATAATTTGATCAATATTTTTATTGGTTTTAATTGTTATTATTTCTATATTTGGATTTTTTTTATTATAAACACGAAATATCTCATCTGCAAAAGCCTGTCCAATTGTAGCCACTCCATCAAAATCAAAAATTACAATTTTAAATTTATCTATTCGCACCAATAGTCTTTTAGCTTGCGAACGTGAAATTAATTTTTCATTACCATATTGTGCTAAGCGCACAGGAACAATTGTTTTAGTAAATCCATAATCTTCACCGGATGTAAATTTATCGAATACTTCTTTAGTAGTTCGTGATGTATTATTTTTTAATGTCATAAATACACCGGTACCCGTGCTAAATTTTTGAGGTTCAAGAACCCAATCATCAATTTCATTATTCTTATGAGAAAAGCATACACTTCCTGAAATTATTGCAAAATGGTCGAACATTCTGGATGAAAAAAATATTCCTTCACCGGTATGATTTTCCGGATCAGTAGTGAGCTTGCCTTTTGATAACTCTAAAACAGAGTGACGTTCATCAAGTAATGACAGCTCTCTTTGTATTTTTTTAAAAATACCTTCTCCATTATCATAAATTACAATTTCAGTTGTTATTGCTGCAAAATCTTCAACATGTATTTTATCCCCTTTGTTTCTATCAAAACGTTTTACAATGTATGCAAAGCTGTTGGCTCTCAATTTTAAGACCGCAAATCCCGGGACATTGATTCCAATTTTTTTAGCTAAAATAGTGCATGTAAACTCATTTTCCGGTAAATGATAAAATGTTTGAGATTGTGGTTTTACAATGTATTCACCTGCTTCAGCAGCAACAACTATTTTATTATCCGGTTTATTTATCTTAACTGATATTTTTGGCTGAACACCGGATATAGAAATCTTCCCTGCCATATTTTGCGCCTCAATATTAATGTCAGAAAGGCTTAAATCTATTTTTGGTATTTCATTTATCCAAAAAGATTTTTTGCGCATTTATTGTGATATTCTTTTTTGCCTTCGCTATGCTCACCACAAATAAGACAAATCATTATTCCTCCACAATCTTAACCGCACCAATCGTATCTTCACAAGTAGCCAGCAATAATCCAAATTTATCATTCTTATCAATTTTAAGTGAAGTAGAAACAATATCCAAATACCAGCCTTCCGGCAGTAATCCTTCAAAAAATGAAAATAATTCCGTATTTTCATATGGTTCTTTTCTTATCTGTAAGGATATTGAAATAGGTGTTTTGTTATCAAGAAAATTAGCATCATAAGTAAACCTGAATCCTTTTTCTGTTTCTTCAAGTAATCCTGCTAATTTTTCTTTAAAAAAAATATTTGCTTTTCTTTTAGTTTTTATCATTTTTTACCGCCTCTAAATGATAGCCAAATAATTCCAATACCTGATTGACTTTATCAACACGTACTGTTTTTTTGCCTTGTTCAAGATCTCTTACAAATCTTATTCCAACCCCGGATCTTTTAGCAAAATCAACCTGGTTTAATCCTGATTTTTTTCGTAATTCCTTAATTTTTAATCGTATGTCCATTTTATATCCCTTAAATCGTCAGCATAATAATATATAAACATATTATTATACGCATATATACCTTTTGGGGTATAACTATTTTTTGGAATTATTATCTATTCATACCTTAAAGCTTCAACCGGATTTAGCTTTTATGCCTGGCAGAGGTTGAATGGTGCTCTCCCAGGTTCTCTGCTTCAGGCATTAAACCGGCGTCTCTTACTTCAGCATCTATGGAGTCAACATATTCTTGCCGAAAAGCTGGAACATACCTGTTATAACCGGAATAATAATTACATCGTCATTATCTCTCTTCAACCGGTTGCCACAACAGCTATTACATCGCAGATGACAAATACTTATATAATAAACTCCAAATAATTCTCTTTATTTATTACATTATATTCGGAATTTTTATAAGTTTCTTTCCATTCATCCGGTGACTTTATTTTTTGCTTTGACCATTTAATTTCATATCCATATAATTTTCCATTTTTCTCTTCTATTAAATCTATCTCTTTTTTATCATAAGTTCGCCAGAAAAAATTATTTGAAAAAAACTGATAATATTCCTGCTTCTTAAGCATTTCAACAATAATATAATTTTCCCATAACATTCCTATATCATCACGTAAAAAAACAGGATTAAAATTATTTATTAAAGCATTTCTAATGCCAAGATCATAAAAATAGTATCGTGGATTTTTGGTTATTTCTTTTCTTAAATTACGGCTAAATCCGGAAAGCTTAAAAATAACAAATGATTTTTCAAGCAAATCAAGATATCGGTCAACTGTATTTTTACTCATCGAAAGCTGAGTCCCAAGTTTAGTATAAGATACTTCTTTCCCTATTTGAAAAGCCAGACATTGCAGCAGCCTGCTTATTTTATCAGAATGCCGTATTCCATCAAGTTCAAGTATATCTTTATAGAGATAAGAATTTACTATTTCCTTCAAATAAAGAATGTTTTTATTGTTATCATTATTTATAACAACTTCAGGATATGAACCATATATTAAACGATTTTCTAAAAGAGCAATTGTTTGCGCATGTGTTTCTGTTTCTTTTAACTCTAATTGTGCAAGAGGATATAATTTAAGTGTGAATTTTCTTCCGGTTAATGGTTCTCCGATATTCTTTGCAAGATCAAAAGATGATGAACCGCTTGCTATTAATTTTACCCCCTCTATATTATCAAGAATTAATTTAATATTTAGTCCTATATTTTTTATTTTTTGCGCTTCGTCAATAATTAATATTTTTGATTTACCTAAAAAATTTTTAAGTTTTTCAATAGATTGGCTGGATAAAAAATCCTGAATAACAATATCTTCCCCATTTACAAAAAGAGATTCATCTTTAAATTGCTTAATTACTTCTTTAAGAAGTGTAGTTTTTCCACAGCGGCGAGGACCATACAAAATAATTGCTTTTTGAGGAGTTAATAATTTAATAATATTTTTTAAATGATATTGTGGTATATACATTACTCAATACCTTTTTATAAATTTAGTCACCCAATTGACTAAATTATAAAAAATACAGTCATGTTTGTCAATCAGAAATTATTCAATGAAATATTAATTTTTGATTTTTATAACAATTTTGGATATAATTGTGATTATGGGTTTAGTTTTTTTGGCGAATATAACTTCTTATGCTGACAAACTTGATATTTTTAAAAAAATAATAAAAGAAGTTACACTGCCAAAAGAAGCTTCAAAATTATTGTGGAAAACAGTTTAGGAAGATATTATACGGATTTTTAAAAGGAGAATATTATGTTCAAAAATTGTGTAATAAAAAATTTTGTTATTTTGTTGGTAAATTTATTAGTAAGAGCTAAGGGCTGGCATAATAAAAAAGATAAAATATTATTGAGAGTTAGAGACTATACCAGAAGACGTTATATCTGGGCATTCAAATTAAGCTTTTTTTTATTTTTCATATCAATAAATTTTGTTTTTGCTGGTTCATGGCAAACAGGATTTGTGGATGCGCCTAAATATTTTAGTGATATGTCTCAAAGAAGTATTGCAATAGATAAAATTACAAATAATCCGCATATTGTTTATGGAGGATATAACCTTTATCATGCATATTATAATGGTTCTTCATGGCAATATGAAATAATAGATAATGATAGTGGCGTTGGTAAATATGCATCTATAGTGATGGATTCAAATAATAAAATCCATATCAGCTATTCTGGAAATAATTGTTTAAAATATGCGACAAATGCATCAGGAACATGGACAACTACTATTGTGGATAGCATTAAATATGAATATGTTGGAGAATATACCTCCATAGCCGTTGATTCGAACGATAAAATTCATATTAGCTATTATGATGATTCTAACAATGATTTAAAATATGCGACAAATGAATCTGGCTTGTGGATTATTACTACTGTTGATAGTTACGGATATGTTGGACAATATACCTCCATAGCCGTTGATTCAAACGATAAAATTCATATAAGTTATTATGATGATTCTAACAATGATTTAAAATATGCGACAAATGAATCTGGTTCATGGGTTACAACTACTGTTGACAGTTATGGATATACCGGACAATATAGCTCCATAGCTATAGATACAAATAATAAGATTCATATTAGCTATTATTATGATATGCCTTATGGTAATTCCAATAATCCACAAAGATATAAACTAAAATATGCGACAAATGAATCTGGAACATGGACTATTACTACTGTGGATGGAGACGGACGTGTTGGAAAATTTAGCTCCATAGCTATAGATACAAATAATAAGGTTCATATTAGCTATTATTACGTAGGAAATGATTATGAAAATTATCGTGATTTTAGTTATAACGATTTAAAATATGCAACAAATAAATCAGGTTCATGGATTACTACTACTGTGGATAGTAACATGGAAGTAGGGAGATATACCTCCATAGCCATTGATTCAAATGATAAAGTTCATATAAGTTATTATGATGATTCTAACAAAGATTTAAAATATGTGACAAACGCGTCAGATTCGTGGGTTAGAACTACTGCTGACAGTTATGAATATGTTGGAGAATATAACTCCATAGCCGTTGATTCAAAAGAATATAACTCCATAGCCGTTGATTCAAACGATAAAATTCATATAAGTTATTATGATGATTCTAACAAAGATTTAAAATATGCGACAAATTCATCAGGCTTGTGGATTACAACTACTGTTGACAGTTATGGATATGTTGGACAATATACCTCCATAGCCGTTGATTCAAACGATAAAATTCATATAAGTTATTATGATGATTCTAACAATGATTTAAAATATGCGACAAACGCATCAGGTTCATGGGTTACAACTACTGTTGATAGCATTAATGGATCTGTTGGAAAATATACCTCCATAGACATTGATTCAAATGATAAAGTTCATATTAGCTACTGTGATAATACTAATAGAAATTTAAAATATGCAACAAATAAATCTGGGAGCTGGGGCACAAGTACTGTAGATAGTAATAATGGATATTATGCAGAATATACCTCAATAGTCGTAGATTTAAACAATATGGTACATATAAGCTATAATGATTTTTTTAATGCAGATTTAATATATGCGACAAATGAATCTGGAAGCTGGATTACTACTATTGTGGATAATACTTGGATTACTGGAATTAAATCCTCAATATCTATAGATAAAAACAATAAAATTCATATCAGTTATTGCGCTAGCGACTATTTAAAATATGCAACAAAAAATTCTGAATTATGGAGTACAGCTGATGTGGATAAAATTGGATATAATGGTTATACCTCTATAGCAATAGATTCAAATAATAGAATTTATATCAGCTATTTTGATTTGAGTAACTATAATTTAAAATACGCAACAAAAGAAGCTAATATTCCACCAATCGCAAATGCAGGCACTGACCAAAATGTTAATGTTGGAACCAAAGTTATATTAAATGGCTCAAGCAGCAATGACCCTAATGGAGATAATATTACATATTTATGGACGCAAATAAGCGGAGCTAATATAACATTATCAAATTCAAGTTCAGTATCCCCGACATTTTCACCAAATTCCGCGGATATTTATATTTTTCAACTTATTGTAAATGATGGAAAAACTAATAGCTCTCCAGATACTGTTACAATAACTGTTAATACTATTCCAAACAATTCCCCGGTAGCAAACAATGATAATATAATAACAAATGAAGATACTGCAACTATAATTAACGCGCTTTCAAATGACACAGATGCAGATGGTGATACATTAGTCATAACAGGAATTACACAAGGTACAAAAGGTGTTGCGGTAAATAATAACGATGGAGGAACTGTAACCTATACACCAATTCCTAACCTTAATGGAGCAGACAGCTTTACATATATAATAAGCGATGGTAAAGGTGGATATGATACAGGAATTGTGCAAGTAACAATCACGGCAATAAATGATATTCCAGTTGCCAATTCCGGCGCGGATCAAACAGTGAATATCGGAATGCCGGCTACACTGAACGGTGCGAATAGCACTGATCCTGACGGAGATATCCTGACATATGCATGGACGCAGGTAAGTGGAACGAATGTTACATTATCAAATCCAAATTCCGTATCCCCAGTATTCACCTCGGATTCAGCAGGTTCTTATGAATTCCAGCTAATTGTAAATGATGGACAAACGAATAGCGCACCAGATAAAGTGATGATTACTGTTAATAATATTTCTATAATAAATAATCCGCCAACCGCTAATGCCGGAAAAGATCAAACTGTTAAAATTGGAACACAAGTTACATTAGATGGCTCAGCAAGCAACGATCCTGATAAAGATACAATTACATATTCATGGACACAAACAAGCGGACCAACAGTAACATTATCAAACTTAAATACCGTATCCTCGACATTCACTCCTGGCTCAGCTGGTACGTATGAATTTCAGCTTATTGTAAATGACGGACAAGTTAATAGCACACCTGACACAGTAACCATCGCTGTTAATAGTGGAACCGTGAATACCCCTGCTGCTTCTGCCGGAGGCGGGAAAAAGGGATGCATTATTACAAATACAATTAAAAATAAAACCGCTGTTAGTTTTATTAATTCAATAAAAGATAAATATTTATTACAAAACGAATTTGCAAGGGTGATGCTTGAATTCTATTATAAGATTACAACTAAATTGGAATAAGAATATTGTTTTAGTAAACCAATAATGATGGAAATAAAAATTATGATTATTTATAAATTTATATTAAACATAAGCCGCATTTTTTGGTACTTTTGTTTCATCAGAAACAATTTTAATAATCTGAGCCTTCCGTAAAATCACCTCTTGCATGCGAACCAAATAGAATAATTTGTTTAATATGTTTTTTTAATTTTTGCCTAACACTTTGAGCAAATTCTTTGGATATTTTATCCATATGCACCCCTGATTCATAAAATTAATATTTTTTTATTCATTAAAACTAACTTACAATTATAATTATATCATAATTTATAAATTTACATTAAATAATAAACTACATTTTGGTTTAAATCCTGTTAATCCTGTCAGATATTCTTTGATTAAAAATTATCGCCGACAGGAGTCGGCTCCCACCTTTTATTCCGGATTGCATGGATTATGTTTGTATAAAAAATATTAAATTTGGGTCATTGTATCAGTTGGTCGAAAATTGACAGGCGGGACGACTGTCCTACCGGGGAATTATTGGTTTTTTAGGATGCCATCTGCTTAGCTGTATTTTCTTTATAGGATTATTGAGAAGGCTGATATTCTTGCGGCCATTTCCACGGATTATAATTTAAAAGCTAACGGCGTTAAATCTGATGTTACAAGTGGGATAGA
>JACQWU010000115.1:0-13073 GCA_016209155.1 Candidatus Desantisiibacteriota bacterium
AGGGATAAATTGAATTTATCCCTGTTCCATTTTCATGGATTAAATTATTATTTATTGATGGAGAACTACCTAATAAAGCTATGATTCCGGAATTCATATTTTTATATATATTATTTCCGGTTATAACAGGAGAAGACTGAAAACTTACTATCCCATAACTCCTATTACTATAAATTTCATTATTCATAATAAGAGGTAATGCATTTGAGAATACTACAATCCCTCTTCCCCATACTTGCCTTATAATATTATTGGAAATAATAGGGCGGGAATAAGTGGAAGCGCAAATCCCATATCCTTTATTCTTTTCAATAATATTATTTGTTATTTTTGGGTCGGAATATAAAGCACATGAAATTCCACCGGGAATACTGCGAAAAACACCATTTTCAGTTAAAAAATTATTATCTATAATTGGAGATGCTCTATTCTCACATACAATAGCCACTTCATTAAAACTAAAAATGTTATTTTTAATAACCGGAGATGATTTAAAACATCCAATTCCACATGCAGCATATTCAATTCTGCAATAACTTACTTCACTTTTTACCTGATTATCATTATTTTCAAAAATTATACCGCCCCACGCTCCGCTGACAGGATAATCAGAAGTAAATACTATATTATTATTTTTTTGACCAACAGCATTAATTGCTCCATATACAATTAAATTTATCTTATTTTCACTGCTGATTTTTTTAAAAATTACCTTAACGTCCGGTTCAATAATAAGAGTTGCTCCCTTTTCAATAATCAATGTATTTTCTATAAAATACGGGCTTTCTTTTATTGACCATTTGGCATCATTTTTAATAGGAGATGTAATTACTGCGGCTTCAATTATTGTAGAGATTCTAATTATATAAAAAATTAAAACATATATTATTATATGAAATATGTTTTTTACTTTAGACACAGCATCTCCAAATATTCGAAAATTTTGCTAAATATAGATATATATTCAATTGTTAAAATTAAAGTTCTCTTTTTTTAATTTATTTGGATTAATACGCCATAGTTTTTGCTGAATAATTTTCATATTTTTTTCTTTTAATTCCTGCTTTATATTTTCTTTAATTCCGGCATTATCAATTTTATTCTCCTGCCAGTTTTCATATCCAATTTCATCTTCATGACACATTGTTCCCTGATCAATATCCAGCGGCAGGTCATAATAATCATAAAAAGTACTGAGATTTTTTTTGCTTTCTTTAATTTCTTTTAATGCAGCAGTCCCCCACCAGTTAAATTTAAAATTTAATTTTCCCCGGGGATCTTTACGTTTTTTATATGATTCATCACTAAGTTTATGAAGTTTAATGTTATATTTAAAATTATTAAAATTATTCCATTCTATTTTAGGTACGCTCACAACAAGTTCAATCCCGATTTCATTATCATAAATATTATTATGGATAATTTCATGATCACTTAGAATGTATAAAGAGATTCCAATTTTATTTTCAATAATGTCACAAAATTCTACTAAGTTAAAAGTTTTAAGTTTTCCCGATATTGCTGTATTATTTTGTTTAAATAAACAATTAATGATATGAAGATGTGTTGACATCTCTCCATATATTCCAAATTCATTTTTCATAAATATACAATTATCTATTTCCAATGTAGTATTTTGTGCAAATTTTAAACCGTATTTATTTTCTGTGAAAATATTAAAAGAAATAATAGGAGAACCGGGTGAATGACCTGAGAAAATACCAATATTATTTTTATTAAAAGTATTTTCAAGAATAGATGGATTGGAACCTTCTTTAAAAGTAAGGCCAGATTCATTATTTTCTTCAAATAAATTCTTTATAACAAGAGGCGCCCCCCCCTCATCGCAGGTGATTCCGTACATATTATTTTTTATAATATTTTCTTTGATTACCGGATTACATTCTTTTATGATTTTTATACCGGTAATATTGTTTGCCAGTGTATTGTTAGTAAGTACCGGTGAAGACTTTTCACAGGTAACAGCAGTACTGGAGTTCAAAATTTTCGAATAGCTTATTTCACTTTCTGATGAATCAAAAAAATATATTCCATCCCACGACATAGGCAGGCCTGTTACACCATTAAATTCTATGATTCTGTCAGGAGTACCAATAGCTTTTATATTACCTTCGATGCGCATAACAGGATTGTTTTTATTTGCCGGTAATCTTTTTAAAATTATAGTTGTCCCGGGGGTAATAGTTAAAGTTTTTCCTTTTTCCAGCAAAATACCATTATCCAGAAATATATTTCCGCTCCATGTTGTATCGTGAGATATAATATCAAGCCTGCCTTCCTCAGCTCCTGCAGCAATTTTGATTTGACTGATTAAAATTGATAATGCTATTAAAAGGGGGTAATAAATATATCTCATACGTCAGACTGTCCTTAAGTTTTAAGGGAGAAGATACTTCATTTTTTTGATTTTGCTGTTTTGTTATTTTTGTCTTTATTAATTTTTCTGGTTTCGGGTGTATATAATATTATTGTATCTTTTTCATCTCTGTAGCGGTACTTTTCTCCGGTTTTGTTGTAAAGTATTTCCGCTATTTTCCTGCGCAGCCATGGTTCATATTCTTTATCTGTAAGTATTTTTTTTAATTCAAATATTATCTGGCTGTCTTCCTTTAAATTCGATAATGCGAGTGCAGCGTAATAACGTATCCATGTGTCTTTTTCGTTGTTTAATGCCAGTATAAAAAAATTTCTATAGCTATCATCCGCAACATCACCTAATAAATCAATAGCGAACAGTTTGGAAAGATAATTAGTACTGCGTGCCGCTTCGGGAAGCAGCATAATATCTATTGGCAGGTCCCCGGAAAAAACAGAGAAGGAATATAAAATCACAATAATAATAACCGCAAAACTAATTTTTTTCATCCAAAAAATCTCCATTAGAATGCAGAATGCAGAAGTTAAAGCAAAAAAACAAATTTTATTTTTTATATTTTTCTTCTATCTTCTGTTTTCTATCTTACTGTTTTATGCTGTATTTAGAAATACAATTTTTCCCGGTATCTACCACATAAATAGATTTTTTATTATCCACCGCTATCTGCGAAGCTTTAATTATTTCCCCCGGGTGTGTTCCATATTTACCAAAACTGCTGACAGGATTACCTTCTTCGTCATATAAATATATACGATCCTTATAAATTCCATAATAATACCTATCATTATCTGTTGTTATATTCATACATTCCCACATAGGGACGGCGCTTACCGGCATAATAATCGGAATTCGTTTAACAATCTGTTCATGAGAATCCATCATTTTTATCATATACTTACGTTCATGATCTTTTTCTATATCTTTTTCCAATTCATGCAGTTTAAGACGAGCTTCTTTTTCTTTCTGATAAAATTCCTCTTTTTTTTCCTTAATAATCAAAAGATTTTGAGCCTCTCTTTTCTTTATATCATACTGCTGCGTTTCATAATCAATGATATCCTCTTTTTTCCGTTTTATTTCTTCGTATAATATATTCATACGATTATTTGTTTCTATTCTTTGTTCATTTGAAAGAATCATGGGAATATTGCTCTTCCATAAATGTTCATATCCGTCAGTTAATTTAGTCAATTCCCTGTTAAGATCAATTAATTTTAGATTATTATCTTTATATTGTCTCGTTAAATAATCATTATCTCTTATATATGGATTATCATTTTTATCAAGATTTTCTCTTTCTTCTGTCATACTTTGTATTTCCTTGACAAGACTATTTTTTTCATAAGAAAAATCCTGATATACGTCTCTTGCTGTAATGAAATAAAATTGCTCTTTTTTATCGATATAAATAAATTCCTCACCCTGCAATATATCTATTGTATAGAGTAATTTCCCGACATTGCTTATTTTTGAATAATCATAATAATAAGTCATAGCCAGGTTATCGTAATATACAAAACCTATTTTATCCTCATTATCTGTTTTTTCCTCATCATTATTTCCATAAATAGATATTTGAGATAACAATAAAAAAGATATTAAAATAATTTTATAAATTTTTTTTAAAATGCTCATATATATCTCCTATGATAATTTGAGATTTGAAATTTGAGATTTCAAATCATATCATCTCACATTATTACATTATCTATAAGACAATAAACTCATGAGGTATTTAATATCTTTGTCTTCCATAAGATATCTCATCCCTATATAATAACGCTCTTTATTTATAAAATCATCCACTCCGAAAGTCAGATAACCATTTTCGAATAAATTCAATTCATTTGAAAATCTAAGCTGGGGTTTATTATTAGTATCTGAATTAAAATTAAAAGCAGTAAGCCCTGATGAAAGCTTATCTTTAAACAGTAAATAATTAGCTCCAAAACCGCCTGTTGATTCCACAATACCCGCCCTAAGAACAAGTTTATTAAAAAAGGTCTGTCCTATTTCCACAGAAACTTTATCTTTTTTGCCGACATCATTTTTGATATCCCCAAAAAGTTCTGATATCCGATACTTTAGTTACAATTTTATTCGTATTCACTATCAGATCGTTTACGTTTTGATATAATTCTTTATTTGTCATTATTTGTCCTGCCGTACCTTCGCCTTTATTAATTTTATCAGTAAGGTCCCGCAGTGAAGCAAGTGTCATTTTTAGCTCCGGAGTTATTGTCTGTGCTTCTTCAACTGTTTTATTTAAATTGTCATATAATTTAGAATCATTGATTAATTTACCAAGTGTCCCCGGTCCCTTTTCAATTTTTTCTGAAATTGAGACAAAAGTATTTGTCATCTGATTTAGTTTTTGAGTTATAGCTTCCATATTTTCTAAAATCGATGCCAGTTTCTTTTGATTATCACCAGAAAAATTATTTAAAGATTTTACAAGATTAAGCAGCTCATCTGCGAGATTTACAGTTTTTTGATCCAGTGACTGCGATAAAGAATTCATATTTGTCATAATACTTCCAACTTTTTCTCTGTTTTCTGAAATCATGGATTTTACTTCCTGTGAAGAAGCGTTAAAATTAGAAAAAGTCTGATTAATATTTTTCTAGTTTTCAATCATAATTTTATTTAAATTCATAATTATATTATTAATCAATGACTGATTTTGTTTCAATATATTATTCATTTCTTTTGTGGATTCAGCCATATTTGTCATTATAATATCCATATTGGTTCTGGATTTTTCGCTGACGATCATATCGAGTGTCTGCTGCAGACGTACGGTAAGCGCCTTTGTATCGGACATGATTTCTCCAACTCCTACAGGATCTGTCCCGGGAAGCGGGGGATCTCCGTCATTGTAAAAAGGGGCATCTCCTTTAACCACTTTAATGTCAACATAGCTTTCCCCAATCAATCCTTCCGAACTTATAAATATCTGGCAGTTATCCCGGATTTTTATATCGGGAGAATTCAATTGAACTAAAACCATTACTTTATCATCAGCAAGCCTGATTTCCTTTACAGTACCTACTATTACCCCTGAAATTCTGGCATTGGCATTAAGTTTCAAATTACCAATATAATTAAATGCGATTGGTATTGTTGGTCCTAATTGTTTTAAAGGATTTAGTTTACCTACGGAAAAAGTCATGCTTAAAAGTATTAGCATGGCGACAAAAGTCATAATCCCAACTTTAACTTCCGATTTCATATAAACCTCTTCTTATACTTGATTTAATGATTTAAGATTATAGTAAATATTACTTCCAGTGTGATTTATTGTCAAACACTTTTTAAAAATCTTTTTACAATAAATATAAATAAGTGTATATAAAAAAAAGTTAAAACAAAAAAGCGTCCTCGTTTTTAAATATCTTAGGTATTATTTGTATAACGCAATTCGCAGGCTAAAAATAACCTTGACAATAAAGCGTAAATAGCGTATAATTTTAAGGCAATTGAATAATATTTTAATATAATTTATAAGAAGATTTTTATTTATTCCCTTAATCATGTTGTTTATTTTCCATATTTTTACTGAAGCAAGCGTTATTGAATCCGGACATAATATGCTTCGGCAGACTGTATATCAAGGACCGGCACCTGATGAAGGGAAAGCCGGAGTCTGTTCTTTTTGTCATATCCCTCATTCTTCTTCAGGCGGCATGTGGCCGGGACCGGCAGACAGTACATATAATGATGTCGTTGGAGATGTAGGCCGTTTATGCGGAAAATGTCATGGCGAAAGTATTCCTAAAGGTCAGGCTCCTGTAATGGATAATAGTATTTATAATTCTACTGTTTACTATGCTAACCACCCGTTAATAGATAATGATACAGATGTATATAGTGAAGATATTCCCTCTACTGATTCAACAGGCGGTACCCGGCAATGGATATCAGGATGGCCTGCCACGGAACGCGGACGTAAAAGCGCAAGTAATCCATCCGGCACTCCTGCCATGGAATGCAGTTCATGCCATAATGTACATGCTATAACTAAAGGGAAAACATTTAGAGAAGCCGCTTCTTTTGATGGAAGCGGAGCAAGCGGGAAGTTCATGCGTGCAAGAGCTTATGATTCATCAGGCGAGCTGGGAAACACAAGACCATATAATGAAATAACCGGAACCAACAAGAAGCAGATCTTCTGTGAATATTGTCATATTGGCCGTTCAACCACCACATACGGGCCATATAATACTACAGTAATTGTTGATGGTATGAGATTTTCAACCCACCCTTTAGGAAGAGGATCAATTGATCCTGCAAATTTTAATGATAGTACAACAAGGAAAATATATGATAATAATAGAGGATGGGATAGCAGTATAATAATTCCACCTGAATTAAGAATAGATACAACATATAGTAATCTTGATGATGTTTTAGATACAGGAGGACGCCTTGGCGGCCCATTTGATGCCGGATATGCAGCCGGACCAAACGCAGATAGATATGGAGTTATAATATGCCAGACATGTCATAAACCTCATCAATCTCCTATAGGCTCAGATTATAGAGTCCCCGGGCAAACTCATAATGGAACATTTATCACCGGCAATGGACTTATGTTTGATAGTTCTATCCAGGATTTATTAGTAATTAATAATAATTCAAGAACAGGTTATAATAAATTATGTGAAGCATGTCATTCTTATAGACCTTTTTTAAGAATAAAAGGAGAAAATAATGATTTCAAGAAAAAGGGACATCCATTAAAACACAATCGCTATGGAGCAGGGAGCTATAAATTTAATGTTGACGGGAGCGTTAATAATGACTGGAGCTATTCAAGTGATCTGTGCGATTCAAAACTTTCTGTTGATATACCTGCAACATGGCCTACCGGAGGTTTGATTCAGAACAGGAATGAAGTAGTTTGTCTTTCATGCCATGATGTTCACGGAGGACAGCCTCGAACCAAGCTTTTGCGTAAAGGTGTAGGAGGAGGGAATATATTAATCTGTGATAATTGTCATAAAACAGCGTTATATAAACTCGGACTTACTCATCCTATCGGAGAAAGTCTGGTTAATACCGATGGAGCTTCATGGCCGGATCAAGCTAATCTTACAATTTTCGGGCCGCCAACTTATGATAGTAGCGGAAATTTTATATCTCGATTGAAATTGTATAATACAACGTATACTCCTGCTAATAATTATTATGCCGTTAAATATAATACAGCGAATGTGAGAATAGCATGTGATACATGTCATGATTGGGCAAATGGGATGATTCATTTTAATGCAGCCAGAAGACGGGATGTAGTAAGAGAATCAAATCCTTCCTCTTCACATAAACATGATGCATATACAGATCCTAACCATAATTCAGAATTATGTGTTTCCTGTCATACGACAGCTGATCCTATTAACAACCGTTATGCAGATTCAAAAAATTACGATTATGGAATAAATGCTAATACAGGATCTCTGAAGCCATTGCGATATTTTACCCCGGATTCCACAAACATCGGCTATGAGGGAGCAAATCCATCAGCATGGATAATAGAATATCCAAATAGCGTTTATAGTATATACTCCTCTTTTCCCGCACGGTTCAGCAGTGAAAATCCTTTAACACGGCTGGGAACTCATTCATCAGGTTTACGCATTGAACATTCACCCGGCAGTCCTAAAGATAATTATGGATATGTTTATTATGAAGCATGGAACACTACATCAACATGTAATAGCAAAATACTGAGCGTAACCAGAGAAAAAAAATATTCCAAATGGGGTCAAATATATGACGCTTTAACCCAAGATAATAAAAAACAATCAGCAAATAAAGGTCTTGCGGTGGTAGTCTGTCAATCATGCCATGTACCGCATTGGGCATCTGATGGTCTTGTTGAATATAATTCCGGTATTGTTAAAAAAGAACCTACTCCTCATTCGGCCATACTTCTGGCTAATCAGGCAGAATCTTTTATGTGCCGCAGCTGTCATTTTCCACCGGGGACACATCCTGTTGATATGCCGTCAGAAACCGGATATGAATCAAGATGGAAGGAACTAAGTCCTGGGGTATATGATAGTGTTAATTTTATCACTGCTACTGACACAACACTTCAACATACATGGGAACAGGAATCATCTCTACCACGGCAATATCGAAAATTCTTACTTAGAGATTCCACAATTGCAGATCCATATGGTATTAAATGGAGAGTGGGAGGAGCAAGGGGTCCATTACCAAATGCAAATTATCCTAAAAAAGGCGGCAGCCTTAATAATCTTTCTCCGGTTTTACCGGGCAGTCCTCTTGATAATAGCCGTTCTATTTTAGTCTGTGACAGTTGTCATGCTCCTCATGCGGCAAACACGGCAATGGGAACATTTATCCTTGAAGCTGTTTTTGATACAACTCCGGAAGTCGCCGGTGAACCGGTATTGAATCAGCACCCCAAAGCTGAACCATCTATAAAAAATGATGTACCAACCTGTTATTTGTGCCATCCTAAATAATTATAAATAATTAAATGAAGAACCCAGCGATCTGTAGAATGATAGATGTTACCTCCTGCTAATGAATAATCCATTATGGTCTGTACTATTCTTGACAAACCTCATATATCATGAGAAAATAAAATTATATATGTTTTTATTTGAAATAGATTATTAGTTATAATAATATAACATGTTAAATGGATTTATAGGAAAATAGGATTTAAAAGGGATATATATGAGTATAAATGATACCGGTTTTAATAAAAGCCTGATAGTAAAAAACATTGTTAAAATATTTAGTAAACGCAAGGTTGTGAATAATTTAAGCCTTTTTATTAAACAGGGAGAAGTTATAGGGCTTTTAGGTCCTAACGGTGCAGGGAAAACCACTACTTTTCATATAATTGTCGGATTAATTCGTCCTGATAACGGAGAAATCATCATTGGTGAAAAAAATATACTCGGCATCCCTATGTATAAAAGAGCATTGTTGGGGTTGAGTTATTTACCTCAGGAACCTTCAATATTTAAAAAACTAACAGTTGCTGAAAATATAATGATTGTCCTTGAATACAGCAGTCTAAATGCGGAACAGCGAAAATCTAAAATAGATAATCTTCTTGAAGAGTTCAATATTTCAAAACTATATAAAAGCAAAGGATATATGCTTTCAGGCGGAGAAAGACGCAGAGTTGAAATTGCGCGTACACTGGCACTGGATCCGTTATTTATTCTTTTGGATGAACCTTTTGCAGGGATAGATCCTATAGCAATAATTGATATACAGGGAATAATTAACCATTTAAAAAAAAGAGGTATAGGAATATTGATAACAGACCATAATGTCAGGGAAACTTTGAAAATCACGGATCGTTCGTATGTAATTAATAATGGCGAAATACTTGCTTCCGGTACAGCTTCTGAAGTATCAGGGGATCCTCAAGTTAAGAGAATATATCTGGGCGAAAATTTTTCATTATGAATATTGTAATTAAAGGAATTTTATTATGCAGCAAAATTTAAAACAAATCCAGGAAACAAGACTGATTATTACTCAGAAATTGCAGCAGGCAATTGATCTTTTGCAGCTTTCTAACCTGGAATTGGTGCAAAAAATTGAGCAGGAAATGGTGACAAATCCGGTGCTGGAAGAAGTTATTGATATACCTAAGAGTATTTCACTTGAAATGGCTGAAGAAAAGATAGACGGAACAGGTGAGTCCAAAAAAGATGATGATGCGCTTTTAGTCTGGAAGGATCACCTTGAAGATGACAATAATTATAAATTTAATAATTATGAACCTCAGGAGAATGTTAATTATGAAGATTTCACAACACGGAAACAAAGCTTAAATGACCATCTTCTCTGGCAATTAAGTATGACAAAGCTTCCCTATCACGAAATTAAAATTGCTGAACTTATAATAGGTAATCTTAATCAAAATGGTTATTTTGTCGGGGAAGTGGATAAAATGGCGCAATCTTTAAATATTTCTTCCGGTGAAGTTGAAAAAGTGCTGAAGCTGGTTCAAAAATTTGATCCTATAGGTGTAGCTGCGAGAGATTTAAAGGAATGTTTACTGATTCAGGCTAAAGAAATGTATCCCATGGATAGAAATTTACATCGTATTATTGAAAATCATTTTGAAGAATTGGGGGAAAAAAACTTTGCAAATATTTCAAAGATATTGGGAATATCAATAATAGATGCACAAAAATATTTTGAAATAATAAAATCCCTGGAGCCAAAACCCGGCCGTCAATATTCAAGCGATACTGTTAAATATATTATTCCTGATATTATTATTGAAAAAGAAGATGACAAATTTATAGTAATAATAAATGATGATTATCTGCCGCAGATAAGAATTAATCAGTATTACAAAAAAATTCTGCAGAAATCTTCAAGCGGTGATGTAAAAAAATATTTAAAAGAGAAGATGGATTCTGCCGCATGGCTTTTAAATAGCATTTCTCAACGTAAAAATACAATGTACAAAGTCGTTACGCAAATAGTTGAATGGCAAAAGGATTTTTTTGATAAAGGGATATTATTTCTTAAACCGCTGGCTCTTAAAGATATTGCTTCAGTTGTGGAAATGAACGAATCAACCATCAGCAGAATAACAACAAATAAATATGCTCAAACACCAATGGGGATATTTGAACTTAAATATTTTTTTATCCGGGGGATGCAAAATGATTACGGAGAGGATATCTCTACCGCCAGGATAAAAGAAAAGATAAAAACTATTATTGAAAACGAAGATGGCAAAAAACCGGCATCTGATAATAAAATAGCCGAAATGATGAAAATCGAAGGTTTGAATATTGCACGGCGTACCATTGCTAAATACAGGGAAGAAATGAATATTCATTCATCAGCTAAAAGAAAAAAGTTGAAGAGGAATGAATTAACAAAGGTTTAAAATGTATATTTTAGGTATAAATCCATCAATTGATGCCGCTACCAGTCTATTAGATGAAAAAAATATTATAGCGGCAGTATCCGAAGAAAGATTCGAGCGTAAAAAACATTTACGGGCTTTCCCGCTTCAAAGTCTAAAATATTGCCTTGAAGCAGGAAAAATAAAAATGTCTGATATTAAAGCAGCTGCTGTATGCTGGAATCCGGGAATACATCTTGACCATTTAAGTATTCTACGAGGCGGAAATTTCAGGCATTATTCGGAACTTCTGATACATATTCCTTATTATTTATTAAAAGAATCTAATTTAAAGCCTGCTTCAAATTCCACTTCATCTTATGTTAAGCAGGAATTCATTTTTAAGGATAAAAAAAATCCTCTTGAAATTTATTATATAAATCATCATCTTTCGCATGCTGCTTCAGCTTTTTTTCTTTCTCCCTATAAAAATGCGGCTATTTTAACAATAGACGGATATGGAGAGGAAACTTCCGGGCTAATGGCTGTCGCAAAAAAAAACAATATTAATCCTGTAAAAGAATTATTTTTCCCGCATTCTATCGGTTCGATTTATGCCGCTATTACACAATATTTAGGATTTACTCCAAACCAGGATGAAGGTAAGGTTATGGGGCTTTCAGCCTGGGGCAAACCTGCCTATTATTCAAAATTAAAAAAAATAATAAAAGTCCTTCCCGGCGGAGATATTGAACTGGACCTAAGTTATTTTTCATTCTATATGGAACGTCATATTCGGGTAAGTCAGAAATTTACAGATGAATTCGGACCTGCAAAATTTTTCAATGAGCCAATAACCGGCCGCCACAAAAATCTGGCAAGCAGCCTGCAAAAAATTATCTCTGAAGTAGTCTGTCAACTGGCATATATCCTGTATGAAAAAACCGGTGAAAAAAATTTATGCCTTGCAGGAGGAGTTGCGCTTAACTGCGGGATAAATGGAATTTTAAGAAACAGACTTCCTTTCAAAAATATTTTTGTACCGCCGGCACCGGGAGATGACGGAAACTCTCTGGGTGCAGCGCTTTATCTTAAACATATTATATTAGGATATCCTAAAATAAATTATCCTGAAAAAGTTTATCTTGGAACAGATTTTGAAAACAAAAAAATTAAAGAGATGCTGAGTAGATGCAATGTTGATTACCTTGAATGCAAAAATCCTGAAAAAAAAGCCGCAGAACTTCTTGCTCAGAATAAAATAATAGGCTGGTTTCTAGACCGCATGGAATTTGGTCCGCGCGCTCTTGGAAACCGGAGTATTCTAGCTCATCCCGGCGGCGAAAAAGTTAAAGAAAGGCTTGATTATAAAATAAAAAAAAGAGCGGAATTTAGGCCCTATGCACCTTCAATTTTAAAAGAAAAATATTCATTATTTTTTAAAGAGAATGTTGATTCACCTTATATGTCCTTTTGCAGCGAGGTGCTTCAGGAACAAAGGGAAAAGATTAAACAGGTTGTACATAAGGATGGGACAGCCAGAGTGCAGATTGTTGATAATAAAATAAATTCAAAATTTTATCTTATTATAAAGGAATTTGAAAAGCTAAGCGGACTGCCGCTTGTGCTTAATACCTCACTTAATACGCATCATCAGCCGATAGTTAATACACCTGAGGAGGCTCTCCAGTTATTTTTCACTACAGATCTTGATGCTATTTTTCTTGGAAAATATTTAATCAGAAAGAATTAACATGTTATTTGAGATTTGAAATTTAAGATTATCATAGGAGGATATATGTTAAATAG
>JACQWU010000115.1:13097-17768 GCA_016209155.1 Candidatus Desantisiibacteriota bacterium
AATAATAAATGAAGATATTGCTTCAGTAAAAATTTATCGAAACGGATTAAAATCAATTATGGAATATATCAAGCTATATCCGGATATTTTCCCGAAAAAAGCAATAAGAACAGATCGCATGCCAAACCGCGGAGAAAAAGAAATTGTCTGGGATATATGGAAAAGCCTGCTGGATTATTATCTGGCTCTTGATTCAATAGGTAAATACCATAAAGATTATGATGTCATTGAAGATAAAAATCTAAAAAGAGATTCCTTTTTGACGGCATATTCGGTTTTTCTTGCTCAGTATAGATTTGCACTGGATTTTATAAAGACTGTTGAGAATAAGCCCAGTTTGGCAGTTATTTTAAATGAACCTGTTCCTGAAATCGGAATGCCTGAAAAAACATATGATAAATTTAAGTTCCGTTTTTTAAATATATTAAGGGCAACAGAATTTATTGCCATGAAGGTTAGTTATAAATATTATGGAGAGAGTGATTTAATAGATGTTAAATCGGGTGTAGAAGAGGATTCAAAAATAATTTTTGCAACAGGACAGGGACATGGGGAGATATTAACTTTAAAAAATGCAGTTGATATTATAGCAAAAGCAGGATTTACGGCATGGTTCCCTGTTCAGGCAGGGATTTCAAATATGATGGGTGATATAAAAGTAAAGCGAAAAGGAATTTCCTTAATCTCAGGAGAACAGATTAAGGAAATATATCCGCGTCTTCTCCCCGGTGATATTTTGCTGGAAAGACGGGAATGGTATCTTTCCAATATCGGGCTCCCCGGTTTCTGGACACATCCCGCTCTTTTTATAGGAACCCCTGATGAGCGTGAAAAATATTTTGATGATCCGGAGGTTAAAAAGTGGACAATTTATCAGGGTCAAAGTGATGGAAATTTTGAAAGTTTAATCAAATCAAAATATCCGGCAGCATATGAATTATGTACAAAAAGACAGGAGGAAAATCATGCACCAAGAATACTGGAGGCAATTGGTGAAGGTGTTTCATTTACAACAATTGAGCATTCAGCTTATGCGGATTCATTGGTAGTATTACGTCCGAAATTAACAAAAAAAGAAAAAGCTATTGCACTTTTACGGGCATTCCATTATAGCGGCAGACCCTATGATTTTAACTTTGATTTTTTAACTGATGCCGCTATTGTTTGTTCTGAACTGATTTATAAATCATATGAACCATCAAAAACTTATAAAGGATTGTTTTTCCCGCTTGAAAGACTTATGGGACGGCAGATTGTTGCACCAAATGAAATAGCACACCAGTTTGACGCTGATTATGGAACAGGTAAACAGCAACTGGATTTTATTTTATTTTTTGATGGGGATGAAAAAGAAAATAAAGCAATAGAATCTACTCTTGACCAGTTCAGAAAAAGCTGGAAAAGACCCAAGTGGCATATTTTAGTACAATAATAATCATCATCTATTAATTATTTAACTTAAAACTTATGAACGAAAATAATTTTAATTCAAATTCAGATAAAAAAATGAATTTAAAAAAACTACTCCATGGGAATGAGGAGTATCTTATAAATACTATTAAAGAGACAGTATCTTTAGTCCCTTTCAGTGGTGTTTTAGCAATTTATGATACTCAATACCGGCCGGTTATTTACTATGGTAAATTTTTAAAGTTTATAAAGTAGTTGAAAATCTCCTGGAAAAAATGATTGAATTACAATTAGAAAAAAAAGATCTTCTTCAGGAAATATTAAATAATTACCGCGAAATAAATCTTTTATACAAATTCAGCGGAAATTTAAGCTCTATGGCAGATTTTGACCATTTACTCAAATCTGCTATTCTGGAAATAAAAAGTATTGTTGATGCAGATACTTATTCACTACAGCTTTTAAATAAAGAAAACAGCGAATTACAAACAAAAGCTTATCTTGGTAATCTATGCACTTCAACAAACCAGTCTCATCCTGATAAAGTTCTTGCACGTTTAGTAGTTAAAAGCGGATGCCCTGAGATAGTTAATGACACAAAACAAAAACAAAAAATAAAAGATTGTTCGTGCGATATTAATTCAATTCTTGGAATACCATTAAAAGCAAAAGAAGAAATGTACGGAGTTATAATACTTACCTCACATAAAGAAAATTATTTCAAAGCACGCGATATTAAACTTATTTTAAGTCTGGCATCACAGATAGCAGTCACAATTGAAAACACCTATCTCCAGCGCAGTAATTGGGAGCAAAAGCGTCAGCTTGCATTAAGAAGAATACTTAAGGAAGATGTTGAAAGGGAATATAAAGAGCTGGTCGGGATGACAGGTTATTTAAAAAACAAAGTCCCGCCGGATCCTGTTCCATATTTAATTTATGGTGAGTATGGCAACGGGAAAAAACTTTTAGCTAAAAAAATTCACAATGACAGTAATCGAAAAAACAAACCATTTATTATTGTTGACTGCGCACAGCTTTCAACAAATGTTTTAGGGCATAAACTTTTATTTGGATCGGGGAATCAATATGAACCTAAAAAGACTGAAAATGATTTCAGCTATTTGGAACTTGCAGAAGGCGGAACTATTTTTTTAAAAAATTTTGACAGACTATCAAAAGATCTTGGAGAAAAACTATTTAAATATATCACTCCGTCTGATAATGGAGATAATGTAAAACTTGCTATATATAATGTCAGAATTGCAGCAGAATCTATCGTACCGGTAGGGAAAAAAGCGGAGACCGGTGATTTTGATGCAAATCTTTATGATCTCTTTTCAAAAAATATTATAACTATTCCACCCTTAAGAGAAAGGAAAAGGGATATTATCACTTTAACAGAATATTTTATTAAAGAGTATTCCCGCTCTCTTGGTAAAAATATTAAAGGAGTTGATGATAAATGCCATGAAAAACTTCTTGGATATCATTACCGTCTTGGAAATATTAAAGAACTCAGGGAAATTATTGAAAGAGCCTGTATCCTTACCGAATCCGATGTTATAACCAGTGAATATTTATTTCTCGGGACACCTTCCTCCTCAAGTAAGGTAAGCTACAATCTTTTTAATATTCAATTTTTTTATAATCTTGTAAAAAAAGGAATATTCCCCCGTGCTTTTATTTATATAAGTTCTATTTTTGTTGCATTAATATTTTATTTTGCTTTTTTTACAGGAAACAATTCGGGAACTAATCCCGCAACTTTTTTATCATGGACGCTGTGGTGGCCGTTTTATATAATTTCATTCTTCTTTTTGTCAAGATTCTGGTGTAGTATTTGTCCAATCAATGAATATGGAATAATACTTAGAAAAATTAAATTTTTTAATTTAAAGGTGACTGATTTTATAAAAAATAATTCTCACTACTTTGTTACTTTTGGATTCCTTACTATTATCTGGGCAGAAGAATATTTTGAAATGAGTTCATCGGCTTTCAAAACAGGGATGATTCTTTTGATAATTGTATCCTGTGCCGCTATAACTAATATTATTTTTCAACGAAACACATGGTGCCGTTATATCTGTCCTCTTGGATGGTTTGGAGGAACGCTTTCTCTTACTTCTATTCTGGAATTAAGATCTAATCCTGATATATGCGGAAATAAATGTAAAACACATGATTGTTATAAAGGTAATGAAAAAATCGAAGGATGCCCTATGTTTTTACACCCTCAGTTTATTGATAATAATCAACTTTGTAAACTTTGTCTGCGCTGTGTACGGCTTTGTCCGAATAATTCTCCTAAATTAAATTTACGTCTCCCCGGGAGAGATATCACAGATACTCTGAATCTCGGAGAAAAAACTTCTTTATTAATTCCGTGTCTTCTCAGTGCTCCGCTTTCTATTACCATAGCAAAAAATATTACTGCACATAACACATTTTTAAACTTCAGCTTAATTTTCTGGACACTGCCGTTTATTTTAGGCTTTTTAATATGGCTTCTGAATTTTATATTCTACGGTTCAGATAAAAAAAACGGATTTCAAAATTTTTTTAACATTCTCAATTTTTATATTCCGATAGCTTTAGCGGCAAATTTAGCTATACAACTTAAATTCATTCCCATATTAGCAAAAATAAATATATCCGGAACATTAATTGGATTAATTAATACTAAAAATATTTTCAACTTATCTTTTTTGGATTTTTCACAAATAAATATTATTTTGGGTGGATTTTTTTTAAGCTTTTTTCTCATGACAGTACATTATTTCAAAAATAAATCTAAAAAAGAAAAACAACCGGTATTATTTTATCTAACACATCAATCTTTTATGTTTATTTATTGTTTGTTGTTCTTTTATTTTTTATTTTATTACTAAAAGAAGATTATTCATTAAAAAAAATTATATCTTTAATAATAGGTTTATTGAAATAGCGGTTTAGTTTGGTTTGAATTTCATTTTTAAGTTTGACCAGTTGTTTATGCCATGTTGTTTCATTTACAGCTATATTTAATCTGCTGTTTTTAAAGGAAACCGGTCTTGCATGCAAGCTCAATTCTGTTCCCAATCCGCTCCATGCTTTTTTAATTTCATCCATCCGGATTGTTTGATCAAGATCCATATTAAAAGAAATATCGCTAATTATTTTCTCTGTTTTATTATTTATAGAAGACATATTAAAATCCTGTTAATTTTTAATAAAATCCCCATCCCAGATTAAAATGGAATCTGCCTTTTTCATCAC
>JACQWU010000010.1:0-3838 GCA_016209155.1 Candidatus Desantisiibacteriota bacterium
AGCGCACGAAGTTGATTCTGTTTCGCCCTGGAACGGCATCTTTAATAACTTGTTCCAGTCCGTCCAGAGTCATGTTCGCCAATGTGGGACTGATTATTCCCCCTTGCGGAGTTCCTTTGAGTGTAGGATATTTTATGTTGTTTTCAATATATCCACACTCTAACCATTTGCGAAGAACCACCTTGTCCATAGGGATATTGTTTAACATCCATTCTTTCTTAATGTTATCAAAACATCCGGTTATGTCGCCTTCTAAAATGTAAGTGGCGGAATTTGGTTTTGAAAGAAAGTCGAAGCCTGCCTGCACAGCATCGGCACAGCCTCTTCCCTCACGGAAACCGTAAGAGTTTCTGTCAGCCAATGTTTCCGCCACAGGAGATAATGCAAGCTTATATAATGCCTGCATTGCTCTATCATACATTGTCGGAATGCTTAAAGGTCTTAGTTTTCCATTTTTCTTTGGGATATAAATTCTTCTTAAAGGTTGAGGATTGTAACCATGTCGTTGTAGAGATAACGCAGCTTGTATTTTGGTTTTGTTGCCTTTCCACAAAATACCGTCTATGCCCGGAGTATTCTTACCTTTGTTAGTGGTCACTCTTTTTACAGCCAGGAACTTGGCGTTGAAAGAGTGGGTTAAAAGCCATTGTAACGACTTAACTTTACCATATTTCTTTTCCTTAACAGCCTTTGCGATACGCATTTGCAGTCTTCTGACGTCATATCTGGCATATTTCCAATCGATATCCTGCCATTTAATATTGTCGCCGATAGTCGCACCAGGTATATTGTTATCACCCATCATTTGCCTTCCTATCTTAGAAAATTCTTCGAACTCTCTCGCAATGAAACACCTGTTGGACGTGCGCACTTTAATTTTGATTGAAGAAATTTCCAATCATTTAAGTTGAGCCATTTTTCATACTCTATCCATTTCATTACAAAATGGCATTTGCTTATTCCAACTTCTTAAATTATCCCTCCAACAGCTTGCCTTACGGTTAGCCTGCCATATATTGCATACGGCGAAGTGATAATCTTTCCCTGTTCTGCATAATTGATACATATCGGTAAGTTAGGTGATGCCTGAACACCGGCAGTGGTACTAATGCGATTCCGTATGGGTACGTTAATAACCCATATTCCCAACTGCACACGCAAGCACATGGAAGCGTGTCTTTCGCCTGTTAATCCCTTAGGCTAGTGCTTTTTGACGATGCGTCAACGGCACTTTGAATAATCTCACCCTATTACCATACCATAGCCCTTAACCGGACAGGATTTCCGGAAGGGTATCATCCTCGCGGAATTCACCCGATTCGGTACATTGTCGAAAGAGCTTCACACCCTGTCATCAGCGCAACAGCAGCATGTCTTTCTAGAGTCTGGCAGGAATATGCCAGGTGTAAGCAAAGAGAATTTCATTATGTATTTTTTTTTCTTCTTTGTACACAATCAATTATGCAACATCAGGTCGCAAACAACGTAAAAGTTGACCTTATTTAAGGTCTATAAAAATCCATGTTTAATAAAAATTGATCCTGAATATACAGTACCTCGATTAGCATTTACATTTTTATCATTCTCTTTAATTTATGAAGTTATAGAAAAAGCAATAAAAAGTTATACCTCATCTAAGATAATGCTTGAAACAGACAATGAACTTACAAGGGTTGGTAAAGACAACATTAAAGAGGAGCATCTCTTAAAAATTTTCAACCAGTATTGTGATATTAAAGAAACCGCCCCAAACGTTCCATCTTTCGTTTACAAGTCAAATAAAGACAGGTTAAATAGTGGCTGGAATTGTCGAGACGCAAAGTCCCCCAATCCCCACACCACCTGGCATGCGGCTTTAGCCCCAGGCGGTTCATTGCAATCACTTTGGATAATGCCGTGCAATCCACATTTCTCTTACACTTATTAGTTGAATAGTATCTAAAAAAATGAATCTGAAATTTTATTTATTCTTAAAATTTTAGATCTGTAAAATATTATTGACATCCGCGTTTTTTCATGGTTAAATTCATATCATTAATTTTGATTTTCCTATACATTTATTATCATCATAAATATCTTTTAACGTAAGGAGAATAAATTTATGCCTCTTAAAATGATTGTAACTATCAAGCAGGTACCGGACACGCAAAATATTTCAGGTGATGTCATGAACCCTGATGGTACGGTAAAAAGAAGTGCGTTACCCGCAATACCCAACCCTGAAGATTTAAATGCACTGGAAGAAGCTATAAAAATAAAGGAAACCAGGGGTGGTGCGATAATAGCTGTCACCATGGGGCCGCCGAATGCCGTGAAAGTATTGAAAGAATGTCTCTACCGGGGCGCTGATGAGGTGATCCTTCTTTCGGATCGCAGATTTGCCGGTGCTGATACTCTCGCGACATCCTATGTTCTGAAATGCGCAGTCGAAAAAATCAGCGATTTTGATATTATCCTGTGCGGACGCCAGGCAATAGATGGGGATACAGCCCAGGTTGGACCTCAGCTTGCGGAAAAGCTGAAAATAAACCAATTAACAAATATTCTGGAAGTTATTGAAATAAATGATAAAAGCATTACAGTAAAACGTTCTATTGGAAACGGTTATGAAATTGTAAAAAGCAAGTTCCCCGTATTACTGACTATCACTTCACAGGCAAACGAACCGCGTTCACCCAGTGCGAAACGTGTAATGGCTTATAAAAATATTGATCAGAAAATGGGTGATGATTCTTATGACGAAACCTATATGATATCAGAGAACTTAGCCGGGAACATTAAAGAGTGGAATGTGGAGTCAATTGACGCAGACATTGCTCTGTGCGGTTTATCCGGCTCACCTACAAAAGTAAAAAAGGTTGAAAGCGTGGTACTGACCGTTTCTGATGCAAAACAAATCCCTAATACGGAAACAGGTATCGCGGATTTAATTCATGAACTGACTACCCAGCACATCATCGGATAGGAGATTGAAATGACAAATAAAAAATGTGTAATGGTTTTCGTAGAACTGGTTGAAAAAAAGATTGTTGAAGTGAGCCTGGAGTTAATTTGCGAAGCCCAAAAGCTGGCAGATAAACTCGGGGTTGAAGTCACCGCGACGATAATTGGTCATGGCACGGATAAAACCATGAAAGAAAACCTTCAGATGTTGGGGAATTATGGCTGCCAAAAGGTTTATTATGTCAATGACAAACGGCTGAATCATTTTACATCAGTACCTTACGCGAAAACCATTGTAAAAATAATAAGGAAATACCAGCCGCAAATTGTTCTTTTCGGAGCAACTGTAGCAGGGCGGGATGTAGCGCCTCGTGTAGCTTCTGAATTAAGATGCGGTTTAACCGCTGATTGCACCGAATTACAAATCGGGGAGTATAAGTCAGGAGTAAATCTCTATGAAAATATTCTTCTGCAAATACGCCCGGCATTCGGAGGAAATGTACTTGCAACAATCGTTTCTCCGGAAAGTGTTCCCAGCATGGCAACTGTACGGGAGGGGGTCATGAAATTAACCGATCCCGATCTGGCAAAATCGGCTGGCATTCTGGAGGAAGAATGCGGGCTTTCGGATGATGATTTCTTAACCGAGGTAATTGAGGTTCTGCATCAAAAAGACTCCGTTGATTTGAAATCCTCCAAAATAATTGTTTCAGCAGGAATGGGAGCATCTAGCCCGGATTCAATTGAACTTGTAAAAAAACTGGCCCGGGTTCTCGGAGGAGTGGTAGGAGCTTCACGCCCGGTAATCGATTCAGGATTACTTCCCAAAGCACATCAAATCGGGCAAACCGGAACCACTGTCAGACCCAATCTTTATATTGCCTGCGGTATTTCC
>JACQWU010000010.1:3882-10072 GCA_016209155.1 Candidatus Desantisiibacteriota bacterium
GGCCAAATTCAACATATTGCGGGTATGAGCGGATCAAAACGAATCATTGCCATCAACAGTGATCCGGATGCCCCTATTTTTAATATTGCCCATTATGGTATTGTTGGTGACTTGAGCGATATAATCCCAAAAATGATTAATGCATATAAAGCAAAAGCTTAGGAGGACGACTGTGACAAATTATTATAGAGATAATGCTGATATTCTGTTTCATTTTAAAAATATGGATTTGACCAGGATCATCACCTTAAAAGAAGATAATTTTGCCGAAAAAAATCAATACCCTTATGCTCCAAAAGATATTAATGACGCATTAGATAATTACGATCGTGTTCTTGAAATTGTTGGCGAAATAGCAGGGAATTTTGTCGCCCCGCGGGCCAGAATGGTAGATAAAACAGGAGTAACATTAGTCGATGGAGAAGTGGTGTATCCCAAAGGAACACTTGAGGCTATGGATCGCTTTAAAAAAGCGGATCTGAGCGGATTTCTCATATCAAGAAAATATGGCGGCATCAATATGCCTTTGGTGGCTTTTTCGGCAGCTATTGAAATGATGGCTCGCGCAGACGCTTCAACGACACTTGTTTTTATATTGCAGGGACTGCCGGATACCATTCAAAAATTCGGTTCTGAAGAGCAAAAACAGCGGCTGCTCCCGCGATTTGCTTCGGGAGAAATCTATGGTTCAATGGCGCTGACTGAACCGGATGCAGGTTCGGATCTTCAGTCAGTCATGCTTAAAGCCACTCAGGCAGAAAACGGAAAGTGGTTATTAAATGGGGTTAAACGTTTTATCACCAATGGCTGTCAACATCTTTCCCTGGTATTGGCACGTTCGGAGGAAGGTACTAAGGACGCCCGCGGGTTGTCTTTCTTTATTTATGAGCGTGATAAAAATATGAAGATCCGCCGGATTGAACATAAATTAGGGATACAGGCATCTCCCACATGCGAACTTCAGTTCAATAACGCTGAAGCGGAACTGCTCGGAAAACGCAAAATGGGTTTAATAAAATATGCCATGTTTCTCATGAATTCCGCCCGGCTTGCCGTGGCTGCACAGGCGGTCGGCATAGCTGAGGCGGCATACAGGGAAGCAGATTCTTATTCAAAGGAAAGATCTCAGTTTAAGTCCCCTATCAGAACTTTTCCTGCCGTATATGAAATGCTTATTGATATGAAAACAAATATAGAAGCCGCCCGTACGCTTCTATATGAGACCTCCCGCCTTGTTGACATGAAGGAAAACATTGAAAACCACATCGAGCTGCATCCCGAAGATAAAACGGTTTTCAAAAATGATTTAAACCGGTATTCAAATTATGTGGCTTTGTTTACCCCAATGGTCAAAAATTATGCGGCTGAAATGTCCAATAAGGTTTGCTATGATGCTATTCAAATTCACGGGGGTTCCGGCTATACAAAAGAATTCAATGTTGAACGTTTTTATCGCGATGCCCGCATAACCAGTATATACGAAGGAACAACACAGCTTCAGAATGTTGCAGCCATAAGCGGCGTAATGGCGGGAGTTGCTTTTGAGAGACTGAACGATTATGAAAACGACAATGATTTTGGAAGTGTGGAAGATTTGTTTAAATTATCTCAAAAATTACGGGCTCACCTGGAAGTTGCCGTTTCCCATATTAAAGAAAAAGACGACAAGGAATATCAAAAAATCTGTACTAACCGCGTAGTCGATATGACAATAGATATAATTATTTGTTATCTTTTGCGTATTGATGCCGCAAAATCAGACAGAAAAAGAAAAGTAGCCCATGTTTTTATTTCAAAAGCAAAATTTCGTGTAAAATCAAATTTAGACAGCATTCTTTCGGATGACAACTGTGTGAAAGAATTTTGTGATGATATTTTAAGCTGAGAAAGGCAGGGTAATTGGAGTTCTATTTTGACGGATTAAGCTGACAACTTATTATTGAAGAGATGCTCTTTTTTAAATCCAGATTAAAATCATCAATTACTTTTGAATAATCAATTTTATCTTTAAATGATTGTAATCCGGAAAATCTTGTAAAAGGTACCTGCACAAGATAGTATACGGAATAATCTTTACCGCTTTCAAAAACACTGCATATTATTACCACATCAGCTTTCTTGCAATTGTCATTTTCAATCATATTGAAATTTTTTTTAAGTGTTTCTGCCATTTTAATTTTTAGTACTTCAGATTTATAAAAAGTACCAAGATCTTTTTTCTCAACATCATTATATATATAATAAGAAAATTTTTTGATTCCGGTAATATTCTCATCACTGCCGGCTATTTTAATACCGGAGATTATTAATATCAAAATAATAATTTTAATCTTAATTTTCATATCACACCTATTTAATTTATATTCTATGTTTCATATCGGAAATTATATGTAAATCTTTAATTATTTTAAAAATATAAAAAAATACAAAAAAAACACTTGCTTTTGAAATGATTTTTATGATATATTTGTTAGCACTCATTAAGAGTGAGTGCTAACAACAATCATTCAATAATTTATTTTTTTAAATTTATTTAGAAAGGAGGGAAATGATTATATGACAATAAAACCTATGTTTGATAAAGTTTTAATAAAACCTCTTGAAGCAAAAGAGCAGATTAAAGGTGGTATTATTATTCCTGATACTGCAAAAGAGAAACCGCAGGAAGGCGAAGTTAAAGCCATTGGTTCAGGGAAAGTATTAGAAAACGGACAGAAGCAGGCCTTCGTTGTAAAAGTTGGAGATAAAGTGCTTTTTGGTAAATATTCCGGTTCAGAAGTAAAACTTGATGATGTAGATTATTTAATTATGCGGGAAGAAGATATACTCGGTATTATATCTTAATAAATCTAAATGAAAGGAAGATGACAGATGGCAAAACAATTAATGTTTGATGAAGAGGCACGGCGTGCTATACTGCGTGGCGTTGATCAATTAGCTAATGCAGTAAAAATTACGCTTGGTCCTAAAGGCCGGAATGTGGTTCTGGATAAAAAATTCGGATCACCAACCATAACTAATGACGGCGTTACTATAGCTAAAGAGATTGATTTAAAAGATCCGTATGAAAATATGGGCGCTCAACTGGTTAAAGAAGTCGCAACTAAAACCCAGGATGTGGCCGGAGACGGTACCACAACAGGCACACTTCTTTCGCAGGCGATAATCCGTGAAGGAATGAAAAATGTTACAGCCGGAGCTAATCCAATGGCTCTTAAAAGAGGCATTGAAAAAGCAGTAGAAACTATTGTTAAAGAATTGAAAAAAATGAGCACCAATGTTAAAGACAAAGAAGAAATAGCTCAAGTGGCCACTATATCAGCAAATAATGATTCTATAATCGGAAATTTGATTGCGCAGGCAATGGATAAAGTAGGCAAAGACGGAGTTATTACCGTTGAAGAAGCAAAAAGTATGGAAACAACACTTGAGGTAGTTGAAGGAATGCAGTTTGATAAAGGTTATATCTCTCCGTATATGATAACAGATGCGGATAGAATGGAAGCTGTTCTTAAAGATGCTCTTATTCTTATTTATGATAAAAAGATCAGCTCTATGAAGGATTTAATGCCTATTCTTGAACAAATTGCTAAGACAGGAAAAGCGTTCCTTATAATTTCTGAAGATGTTGAAGGTGAAGCTCTTGCGACTCTGGTAGTAAATAAACTGCGCGGTACACTTAACTGTGTAGCTGTAAAAGCTCCCGGTTTTGGTGACAGAAGAAAAGCGATGCTTGAAGATATCGCGGCAATTACAGGCGGACAGGTTATATCCGAAGAAGTCGGTAAAAAACTTGAAAGTGCTACACTCGCTATGCTTGGACAGGCAAAAAGTATTACCGTGGATAAAGATAATACAACCATCGTCGAAGGCGCAGGAAATAAAGATATAATAACTAAACGAATTTCTCAGCTTAGACGGCAGATCGAAGATACCACTTCAGATTACGACAAAGAAAAATTACAGGAACGTTTAGCTAAACTTGCGGGCGGAGTGGCAGTAATAAATGTCGGTGCGGCAACTGAGACTGAAATGAAAGAAAAAAAGGCAAGAGTTGAAGATGCTTTAGCCGCTACAAGAGCAGCTGTTGAGGAAGGTGTTGTCCCGGGCGGCGGAGTTGCTCTTCTACGCTGTATAAAAATCCTTGATAATCTGAAAATTGACGGGGATGAAGCTACAGGTGTTAATATTATAAAACGTTCATTAGAAGAACCGGCAAGACAGATAGCTCAAAACGCGGGGAAAGACGGTTCGGTAATAGTTGAAAGGTTAAAGAACGAAAAAGATTTTAATGTAGGCTACAATGCAGCGAATGACACTTTTGTTGATATGCTTAAAGCAGGAATTATAGACCCAACCAAGGTAGCACGCTCTGCACTTCAAAATGCAGCCAGTATTTCGGCATTATTGCTTACCACAGAAGTACTGGTAACTGATATACCGGAAGAAAAAACTGCTATGCCACCTATGCCTCAAGGCGGTGGAATGGGCGGAATGGGCGGAATGTATTAATTTATTGGTATATATCTATATTCTTAAAAAGCCGTTTGTTATTTCAACAAACGGCTTTTTTTATTTGTTCTATAAATTGTTGTTGACAAAATAAAAGTAGTAAAATATAATTAATACAATTATGATGGAATGTATCGAATAAACTTAAATTATTTAGGAGGAGGTGAAAATATGCGCAAATTTTATATATTTTCATTTGTAATGTTTCTTGCTAGTGCAATGTTTTTTTCTGGTATATCAAAAATATCCGCAGCCGAAGAAGAAGCTATAGGTTCTGAATCGACTGAAAAAACAGCTACTACAGAAATAAAAGAAGAAACCCATGCAACTTCAGATACCAAAGCTGCAGGGGAAGTAATTGCCCCGGCTGAAACAACTGAAGAATCTGCAACTAAAACTGAAGGGGACACTTCTGCCGAAATGAAAAAAGATGAATCAAAACCTGCTGAGACTACTACACCAGCACCTAGTTCAGAAGAACCAACTCTAGAATAATAATCACATTGTAATAAAAGGGGGAATACGTCTTCCCCCTTTTATCTGGTTGTGTCAATCCATCCCTGCCTTTCTAAGGTAGGGATGGATTGGCACAAAAATCAATAATAAAGAATTCCTATCAGAGACAGAAGATACCCTGCGGCCTCTGCGGGTTCTTCATTTTATATTTAATCAAAAATATAAACACTTGAAAAATCATATGTCTGTTATCACAATTATTTTAATAGGAGTTGGTTTATCTATAGATGCTTTTACTATATCTATTACAAGCGGAATAACTATTAAACAACTTAAAATAAATAATGCCATGAAAATTGCATTTTTCTTTGGTGCATTTCAGGCAATAATGCCTTTAATTGGATGGAAAGCAGGATTGGAGCTAAAAAACTTTCTTGCAGGGATCGACCACTGGGTAATATTTAGTATTTTAGTGCTTATTGGATGTAAAATGATTTATGAATCATTCATATTAAAAACTGAAAAAAAAGAATCTAATCCATTAAATATATATGTTTTGCTTATTCTATCAATTGCAACCAGCCTGGATGCTCTTGCAGTCGGAATAAGTTTTGCTTTTTTAAAAATTTCTCTTTTAACTGCAGTAATAATAATCGGGGGCATAACATTTTCATTATCCTTTATTGGTGTTTATATCGGTAATAAAATCGGCCATTTTTTTGAAAACAAAATCGAAATTTTCGGTGGAATAATATTAATATGCATGGGAATTAAAATATTAATTGAACACATAAATTAAGCTAACAGGTAATAAAAAAATGTTTAAAAATATTTATTTATTCATAATTATTTTTATAATAATATTTACAGCATCCGTTTTCAGCAAACAGAATGGGGCCAGGATTCTTTTTAATGCCGATAAAACCGGATATGTTGATATATATAGTATTGATCCTGATAATACCAGTGATATTCAGATGCTTACAAAATCCAAAGATTATGACTTCTGGCCGCGATGGTCGGAAAAAAATAAAAAAATATTATATTGCTCTCTGCCATTTTCATCTGATGGCTATGGAAAAAGCAAAATATGGACAATGGATCATGACGGCAAAAATAACATTAAACTTACAGATGGAAATTTTGATGATTTTTTCCCGAACTGGTCTTTGGATGGTAAATATATAGTGTTTCAATCATATAGAGATTCAAATGGTGAAAT
>JACQWU010000011.1 GCA_016209155.1 Candidatus Desantisiibacteriota bacterium
AATTCAGAGACAAAATTCCGGCTTTTTTCAAAATATTATCATGTTTATATTGATGGGATAGGTATTAATCCCCCTTTAAGCAGCAGTTATAGTACAATTGAAGGAAGTCTGGAGTTCAAACTTTCAAAAAACTGGAGAATAATTTATTTTGATTATTTTAGAAACAGTAAAATTAAAGATAAATTTGAAATGAAGGATTTCCTGCGTGAAGAACAGAGAATAGAAATGACACGCGATATGCACTGCTGGGAAGCAATTTTCAGTATAAGACAGAAATATTATTCAGATGAAAGTGTTCTTGGACAGGAGTTTATGGTGAATTTTAGACTCAAAGCTTTTCCGGGGCAAAAATTATTGGAGCTAAAAGCTCCAAGCTCACCATATTCAACATATTATAATTTTTAAAGGAAAAACATCAAATGGAATTTCTTTCAAAAATTTTTTCTTTCTTTGCCAGCCAAAGCGGCGAACTTTTTTATAATTCACATTATATTGTATCGGTAGTAATAGTCCTGTTTATGCTGGTTTACGGCTGGGACAGGACAAAGGGAAATGAAACTTTATATTTGATTATAGCTTTCACTCTGATGCTTATAAGACAATTATTTATTCATTTTCTTCTGATAGAGGCTAATCTTTTTTTAATAACTCACCCAAGGCCTTTTTTCCCGATAGTTGATTCATGGCTTGATACACTTTCTCTCATATTTCTTGCCTGGGCATTTTTATACCCTGAGGCAAAGGGTAAAAGATGGTTTTATAATTATTTTGTTTTAAATATATCTTTATTAGTTCTATATCCTGTCTTGCGCCGTTTAATAATACAAATAAGTCTTTCTTTTTTTTCCGGAAGAGGACTCTTCCCTGTTGCTAAAGGAAGCAGTTTCCTTTTAGTGGATGAACTTGCTTATAACCTTTGGCAGTTGGGAATCATATCTTTTACTATATTATACTTAAGACCCAGAAAATCTCCCGCTCTGCTTATTAAAATTTTTTTAGGGATTCTTTTTATAATACAGATATTGCATCTTTGGAATCTTGTGATAGGAGACAGGGAAATAAGCCTGCTGATAAATATTCTCCGCATCCTGCCTATTATAGCTTCATTTTCAATGGTATTGGCTATTTATCAGAACATTGTATCCCGTCTTAAAGAGACACAACAGGAAATAAAAGATTGGAATAAAAAGCTTGAAGAAAAAGTCAAGGAACGAACTCTGGAACTTGAAAAAAGGAATAAAGATCTTGCCCGGGCTGAGCATATGGCACGCATGGGCAGGCTTGCCGCGGGTCTTGCGCATGAAATCAAAAATCCTCTTAATTCTATTGGAATAAATTTGGAGCTTTTAAAGAGATACCTTGGGAAAATCATCTTTAAAGAAAAAGAAGATATGCAGGACATTCTTAAACTGGTTAACAATGAAGTTGCGAGGCTGGATTCTCTGATCAGGGAATTCCTTTTGTTTGCCCGTCCGCAAAAAATAAAACCTCATGATATTGATATAAACAGGTTTTTAGAAGATATATTAAACCTGGTTAAGGCTGAAGCGGAAAAAAGAAATATACGTATTATAATGAACCTTTCAAACGATAAATTAGCTGCTTCTTTTGATGAATCATTAATTAAGCAGGTTATTCTAAATATAATTATCAATGCTTTTGACTCAATGGCCGGCGGCGGAGAATTGAAGATTATTGCGGAAAAAGAAGATGCAGACAATTCTATCAACATCAGGATTAAAGATAACGGATGCGGGATAAAAGATGAAATTCTGCCGCAGATATTTGAACCTTTTTTCAGCACAAAAGAAAATGGATCGGGTTTAGGCCTTTCAATTGCACAAAGAATAGTGGAAGAACATAGCGGGCATATAGATGTAAAAAGCGTATACGGAGAAGGAACAGTTTTCACAATTAATCTGCCGAAAATTTTTGGAAAAGCATTTTAAGGTGTATAATAAGAAGTCAGGAGTTATAAATGATTAAAGATAAAGAGCTTATCCTTGTCGTAGATGATGAAAAAAATACGAGGGAATCTTTATGTAAAATATTGATTCAGGAAGGGTATTCTGTTTTACAGGCAAAAAAGGAAGATGATGCAATTGAAATTGTAAAAAATAATCCTGTTGACCTTTTAATCACTGATCTCTGCCTGCCGGGACATGACGGACTTCATTTATTCCGGCAGATAAAAAAGGAATATCCATCTATACAGGTTATTCTTATGACCGCATACGGTACTGTTGAATCTGCCGTAGAAGCAATGAAAGAAGGTGTTTCCGATTACCTTACCAAACCTGTCAATATCGATGAAATGTTGATACTTATTAACAAGATATTACAGGGGCAAAAACTGCTTGAGGAAAATAAATATCTGCGGGAAAAATTCAAAAGTGAACAACATCTTGATAAAATCATATGGAAATGCAGTCAAATGCAGAATATATATAATCTTATACAACAGGTTGCCCCTGCCAGATCCACAGTATTAATATATGGTGAAAGCGGAACAGGTAAAGAACTTATAGCCAATGCTCTTCATTATTCCGGCAGCCGCAAAGACCGCCCGTTAATTAAAGTAAGCTGTGCGGCTATTCCGGAAATGCTTCTTGAAAGTGAGCTTTTCGGACACGAAAAAGGATCTTTTACAGGGGCTATTGAAAGAAGAAAAGGGCTTTTTGAGCTGGCGCATACGGGGACAATTTTTCTTGATGAAATAGGTGAAATGAGTCTGGGACTTCAATCGAAATTACTCCGTATCCTGGAGGAAAGAGAATTTCAGCGTGTAGGCGGGAATATATCCATTAAGGTTGATGTCAGGGTCATATCTGCTACAAATAAAGACCTCCCTCAGCTTATCAAAGAAGGTAAATTCAGGGAAGACCTGTTTTACCGTCTTAATGTTGTTAAAATTTTTTTGCCCCCTCTTCGTGAAAGAAAAGAAGACCTCCCTATACTTGTTGATTTCTTTATTGACGAACTTAGTAAAGAAACTAATCGTCATATAAAAGGGGTATCACCGGAAGTGATGCAAATATTTAATATTCATAATTGGCCCGGGAATATTAGAGAATTAAAAAATTGTCTTGAAAGCGCAATAGTCAGAACGAGTAAAAATATACTTGATGCAAGTACCCTGCCATCCTACCTGCGTCAGGAAAATAATATAAGTAACTTTGATCTAAAAGAAGAAAAACTTATTTCTCTCGACGAGATAGAGAAAAAAACCATCATTCATACTTTAAATTTAGTAGAAGGTAATAAAACCAAAGCCGCCGGGATATTAGGTATTGGGCTAAAAACTTTATATCGAAAATTAAAAAAATATGGAATGGAGATGTAGTGATTTGTCAAAATGACAATTTATTTTTTGCTATATTGATGAAAGTATGTCATTATGACCCAATATTTAACTATTTTTATAAATGTTCAGCTATCAGTTGTCAACAATCAGGTTATAAGGTTTTTGCTATTTTAGTTTTCACCTTTAAAATTATTTAAATTTTTATAAACCAATCCATGTAGGGCAAGGCTTTAGCCTTGCTTAAATCAAGGGGGTAAAAATGCTTCCCCTACTTTAACTCATTGCTCGTGCTCATTGCTTTTTATGGCAGGATAATTGCATATTATAAATAAAAATAAAAAATAAGATAATAATGAGCAATGAGAAATGAGCAATGAGCAATGAGCAATGTATAATGTGTTGAAAAAAAAATGTTTTTAACTCGTTGCTCATCACTTATTGCTCATTGCTCACTTATAGGAGGTAAAATGTACAAAGATTTGAGGCATTATATTAGTTCTCTTGAAGAAAATAACTGGCTTATGCGTGTTAAAACTGAGGTTAATGCTGAACTTGAAATTGCTGAAATTTCTAATCGGATGACAAGAAGTAACGGCCCAGCCCTTCTTTTTGAAAAAGTAACAGGATATACATATCCGGTATTGATTAATGCATTTGGCAGTATGGAGAGAATGTCCCATGCTCTTTGTGTAAATAATCTGGAGGAAATAGGAACAAGGATTGAAGAAATTATTAAATTAAAAGCACCGGATTCTTTAATTGGTAAGATTCGTTCTGTTCCAAAATGGTATAATATTATTAAATCATTCAGACATAAAATTCTAAATGATGGTCCGTGTAAAGAAATAATAAAGAAAGAGGATGCTTCTTTAGAAAATTTTCCTGTTATTAAGTGCTATCCGGGTGATGGCGGGAAATACATAACTTTGCCGATAGTAATTACAAAAGACCCTGAAACTAAAAATAGAAATGTCGGGATGTACCGTATGCAGGTTTTTGATGCAAAAAC
>JACQWU010000012.1 GCA_016209155.1 Candidatus Desantisiibacteriota bacterium
TTTGTGACGCGGCAAATGTCGCGAAGAGGTTTGCCGGACTTTTAATAGTAGCGGCGACTTCCTTTGACGCCTCGGCCTTTTCCGTACCGGCAGAAATTAACGGTTTGCGTATAATGAAAGTCAAAATTAATCCCGACCTTTCCATGGGTGACCTTTTGAAAAAAACAGGTTCAGGTAATTTATTTCTTGCCTTTGGCGAACCGGAGATAAAAATAAAAAAAACAAAAGATGAGATTATTGTAGAAATCATGGGTATTGATGTTTACGATCCCGTAAAAAGCGAAATTCGTTCCAGCGGTTCCGGCGATCCCGAACACGATATCGCCGCCTGGTTTATTGATACAAACTATAATGGCGATGCCTTCTTTGTTACACACGCCTACTTTTTAGGAGCAGATAAGCCCTACGAAAAACTTAAAAAAGCGCTTAAGGCAGACATTAATGAAGCGGCATGGGAAGAGTTATATTCCACAACCTCCCGCCCCTTTCCAAAACCAAAAACCGGCAAAATTGCCGTGAAGGTTATCAATCACTTTGGGGATGAAGTAATGAAGGTGGTGGAAATTTAGGAATGGCTCGTCTCACATTATTTTAACTTAAAATCTCAAATTAAATTGAATACCAACTTACCGATAATAAACATATGAACGAAAATATTTCACACGAACAAGAACTTTTAACAATTATAGCAGAACTGCAAAAACATCTTAATGAAAAGGGTGCATCCCCGTGTAAATTTTGTCTATATGTGTATTCCCCCGCATTTGCCGCCAGATGTCTTATCAAAAACGCGAGGAATTATGTTGTTTTGGTGTTAGTCTTGGTAATTTCGAAGAAAAATATCTTTCAAAATATCCGGATGTAAGCCATAGCCTTACCAGTGTGAGCAAAGAAAAGGCTCTCGTAAATAATGAAATTAAAAAAATGGAGTGAATTATGAGATTTTTTATAATTGATAAAATAATAAAATGGGAAATAGGATAGAATGCAGAAGCCTTGCGGATTATATTACTGTGGGATTTGGATTAAAAATGTAAAAAAATGACAATAATAATAGCATGAGAAGTGTAGTAATAAGAATATCAATATTTCTCTTCTTTTTCTTTTCTATTTTTTGGAAATATATAAAAGGGAGAAGGCTTCTCATATAGTAATAAATTTTTTTAATTGGATGGGGAATTTCTATATTTTAAAAGATTTTCTTGACTTTAATTTTAATGAAGAGTAAACTTATAATCATAAATATTAAAATACAAGGAATATACAAGGAGGTAAATTTCATGTATTTAATTTAATTTTTTAAATCATGATTTAGTTGAGGTGTGTATTATGCCAGATAATAGTGTAACTCTAACGCTAGGTGAAAAAATAAAAAATATCAGACTTGAAAAACGTATTACTTTAGAAGAGGTAGCAAGACATACAAAATTAACTCCAAGCTTTATTTCTCAGATAGAAAGAAATCTTGCTTCTCCATCTGTTCAATCTTTACATAAAATTGCAATTGCATTGGGCAGTAAAATAAGTAATTTTTTTGAAGAAAATGATTCTAAAGGTTTAGTTCTTTTGAAAAAAAATTATAAGCAAAATATTCCCGTTAAATTTCAAGCTTATACTATAAGATTAATAAATGATATTTCGAGCATTAATCTTCATCCCTTTGTTATTATTTTGGACAATAGTCCCAATGCTGAAAAAGAACTTCCTTCACACAGTGAAGATGAATTTGGGATAGTTATCAAAGGAAAGATTTTACTCTCTATAAATAAAGTCACATATACCATGGAAGAAGGAGATTGTATTTATCTTACTTCCCCCGGGAAACATAAAATTACAAACATTGGTAATAAAAAAGTTGAAGTTCTATGGATTTACGGAAGCAATTTTTAATCATTGATAAATAATATGGAAATTTTTCTCAAAAAAATTGTTCTTATTTTTTTATTTTTTTTATACCTGCCAATCAATCTCACCGCTTTTGATAATATTTTATGGAGAACTTTAAAAACAGAACATTTAACTGTATTCTATAAACCCGGGTATGAGATAAAAGCCCGGGAAGCTTTGAAAACATTGGAATATTACAGGCTGGATATAGAAAAGCTTACCGGTAATAAGAATCAAAAATTTTCAGTTGTTATTGAAGATGAAGGAACAATATCTGATGGACTGGCAAATCCCCTCACCTACTCAATGTCTTTTTCAACCTATCCTCCTTTAGCCGGTGAACTCGGTTTTACAGAGAACTGGTTTTCTGATGTAGGTATTCATGAATATACACATTTAAATAATCTGACGAAAGCAGGAGGAACTCCCGGAGTACTCACGAATCTATTTGGTAATTTATTGTTCCCAAATATATTACTGCCGGACTGGGCTATTGAAGGTTTTGCTGTATATAGCGAATCACAATTTTCCCGATATCAGGGCAGATTAAATGATGGATTTTATGATGCATATATAGGTGCATGTGTGAATGGTAAACGTTTTCCATCTATTTTAAAAGCAACATATTCACCCCTGGAGTTTCCATATTACAACGGCAGTTATATTTTCGGCAGCGAATTTTTTCAATATTTATCCAAAATTTATGGGCAGGAAAAATTAACAAAATTTTTTGATATATATAGTTCATCGCTTTTGTCATATCTCTCACCTGTTTTACCTTATGCAGGGATTGACCGCGCAAGCGAAAAAATATATGGCAAATCATTTCCTCTGCTATGGCGGGAATGGAATGAATATGAAAATAAAAGATTTGAAAATTTTAGCATGGAGGGAGAAAAGCTTACTGATTACGGATGGTTTATTGATGGGACCAGATTATATAATAATAATCTTTATTTCAAAAGACGCTATCCGGTTAAGACAGGAGCCTTTGATAATTTCTGGTTCAATGAAATAACAAAAAAAGATCTCTCGAATAATAAAGAAGAGACCATTGTATCCACTTCATCTTCTTTTACAGGGCAGATAAAAATTTATAATGATAAATTATATTATACAGTTTTTGAGATAAAATCCGGATATGCCAATACTTCTTTTTCGGGGTTAGGATATTATTCAATTATTCACGAAAAAGATTTGCTGACAGGTAAGGATTCAATTTTACTCTCGGACGAAATCCGGACATTTGATATTCTTCCGGATGGAGATATCCTGTATTTTAAGGATAAAAAACAGGAATTCGGCACACAAATAAGCATTTATAAAATAAAAACAGGCGAAAAGAAATTGGTTTTTGAAACAGATTTTATTATTGATGATATTGCTCTTGATGAAAAAAGAATCGTTGTTTCAGCGCGTAAAGACTGGGAGAATTTTAGTTTATATATACTTGATCTGAAAGAAATGAATTTGACACCGCTTATTCACACCCCATTTTTTGAAACACACTTAACCCTCAGTGAAAATAAACTTTTTTTTACAGCAAATTATGAAAAAACATATAGTATCTATTGCTATGATTTTGAGTCCAATAAAATATTTCGTCTGACAAAAAACGGTTTTTCGGATTTTTCCGCATTTGACAAAAAAGGACAGCTTTATTTTATCGGAATTAACTCAAACGGTTTTGATATTTATAAAAAAAAGGCTGAATTCGATGAATTTAAAATACCTGATTTCCCGGTTTCAAAAAAACCTTCATTCATATTAAAAGAAAGTGATTTTACAAAAGGAGGATATGGTGATAATTTAAAAACTTTATTTCCGCCCGGAATATTACGTTTGCCTATCATTTCTTCTGACAGCGAAAGAACAATTGCAGGGTTTATTTTTGCCGGTGGAGATGCGCTGGGACATTTTCCCGGATATTATGGAACTATTTATTATGATTCAAAAGAAAAAGACCCTCAATTCTCGATTAATTTTCCGGTCAGATTATTCGTCCCGTTTTATTCATATATCAATCTTGAAAATATTGAGGAAAATTCTTTAAAATTTGATTTGACTTATCCATTTATTAATAGACTTTCACCCGGCATATCAAATCTTTCTGCAGGTTTAACGGATAATTTTACTGAAAATTTTGAAAAATTGGAAATGATACCCCATGTCTCTTTAAATCTCCGCTATCCCGGCACATTTGCCGGATTAAGTCTAAAACTGCCGGTTGAAAAAAAAAATATGGGATCGGATATAAACCGGACAGGGATATATGCAGACGCTGAACTTTCGCAGTACCTTCCGCTTAGAAATAAATTACTTTTTAGAATAAAGGGTATTGATGACAGAGATAATCCTGACACTATTTTTCCTAAAATTCGCGGTTATACGGAGATAATCGAAGCAAAAAAAGGAGGTGTATTTTCTTTTGAATACACCAGACCGCTATTTCACATCCGAAAAGGTATCTGGAATCCGAATATCTTTTTTGAAGATTTAAATTTAGTTTTTTTTATAGATTCAGCCATACCATATAAAGATAATAATGATACAGTACAGTTTTCAAACGGACTGGAATTTCTTGTTGAGACAAAAACATTTTTATTCGCATCACTTAATTCCGGAATCAGACTTTCTATAAATAAAGAAAAAGAGACCCGCGTAGAATTATTAATACAGTCAGTTATAAAGTGAGGGCAGACCCTATTCAAAAAATCCAAAAAATTACTTGACTTCTCATTAAGCCTTATGATTAAATAAACTAACTAAATTACTTGCAATCTGTGCAAAAATTACCTGCCTTAATATGTGAATATGACATAAGGAAGTTAAATGGGGAATATTTTTAAAAAAAGATATTTTTATTTTGAAAATTTAAAAAAAAATTCGCCTTGTAAATTTTTTTTGCCACAAATCTTAATCATATATATTTTTTTTCAATTTTTTTATAGCATTCCTTTTTTATTCGCGGCAGATGAACTTTCTGCAAGATTAGACAAAAATAGTTTTTAAGCTTCCGGTACTAATGAAACCCTATTAACAGTTGATAAATTTGGAAGATACAGTATTAAGATTAAAAGCAATTCAGGTTCTGCTTTACAAATTGTAAATAAAATGAGCGGCCCATGTGAAATGTCTGGTGAAATTAATAAAAAAGACGGCAGAATTGATACATTGCTGGATAATGGAACATATAAAATAATAACATATTCAGACCCGGCCTCTACCGGTGATTTGATTTTATCTGTAAATGATTTTAAAGAATTAAATCAACCGATTCCTATAATTAAAAAATACAAATTATATGAAAAAGAACTTAATGATTATGAAAAAATTTCATATTGGTTTAAAATTGATACTAAAACAACTGTATATTTTGATGCAATTGGAAGAAGTTTAAAGGATTTAAGAATCTGGTTTGAAGGTAACTGGCTTATTGACCATGATTTATATTCAGAGACTATTGAAAATAGCTCCGGAAAACCAATGATATATTGCAGGCTTGTCGCTGTTTTAAATCCGGGATACTACCTTTTAACAGCATATAGCGGTGAACCTCTTAAATGGGCAAATGAAGATAATAAATATCCTTTTTACATTCGATATGGGATCCCAAAAATAAATGAAACAGATATGTTTAAAGATACTGTATCTCCATTTGGCTTTAATCATTATTTAATAACCTCAAACTCAGTTGTTGGTACAAATTATTTTCACCTAATGCTAAATGAAAGAAAAGAATTTGAATTGAAGATTTCTCAATGTGATAATCCCGGCAGAAGCAGTTTAAATTTTGAGGTGTTATTAGGAAATAATAAAATAACCAATAAATCAAAAGATCCGGAATGTGAAATTAATATAAATAGCGGGTATCATAATATTATTGTTACTGTTATTGGACCTCCGGGTGAAAATTTTGTTTTACAAAACTTTTCAAAATCTCATTTCCCTTATAAATTCTTCGGTGCAGGCGGAAAATATTGGATTTCGACAATACATTCCGGTTATTTTGAAGATAATATTGATATAAGCGGCTTTTTAGTAAGAATAAATATTCGCCAATCACAAATTGAATACTCTAAACCAATTGCGACAAATGTATTAACTTTAGATAAAGACAAACCGTGGTCACGGCACATTAATTTATTAGATGATAATAAAATAGTATTTAATATCCCTGAAGACGGAGAATATCAGGTAACAACTTCAGGGGCAAAAGCATTATGTAAATTTGAACCTTATTTTATAAATTTGCCGGCGGGCTACCGAACACCTGATTTTGTACCTGCCAATCAATCTTTTCTATTACTTAAAGGATATAATCTTTTAAGTATAAAACCTATGAAAAAAGGAATATTGGATATAACGGTCAGTAAAGTTGAACAAAAAGATATTCAAAGTTTTAAAAACAGAATAACAGGTTTTCTTGGTGATTTAGTACCCGATATACTGAAATCTAAACCGCAATTTATCTCATCAGATGAAATGACTGAATCATCTAACAATAATTTTAAAGGGAATTTCCAGATACCGGGTATTGAATTATATTATAATGACCAATTTACTTTATTTTTACATGATCAAGCAAGTAGAAATATTGGAGTCATAATAAGACCGCATGCTTTAAATTTAGCAGAATCGCTTCCCGTTGTTTTAGCATCAGGGGAAATAATAAGTTTTCCATTTTATTTAAATGAAAATAGCAAACTAAATATTAAATCATTAAAAGAATCTGAGGTAATATGCAATATTGATAACAAACTTTTCGAAAATCAAGAATTAAATACAGGTCATCATATTATTGAACTAAAAAATAATAGTAAAAAGACGGATGTATTCTTTGTGAAAAGCTATCCGGTAGAAAATGATATTACGTTTTATTTACCTGATAATATAGTTACTAATTTTTCACAATTTCAAACTATTGAAGATAAAGCACCGGCATTTTTCGATCTTGGGTATAATGACAAAAAAACAATACTTTTTAATGTAAGTGCTCCTGGTCTATATAAGTTTGAGAGCCTTGGAAGATTAAAAACCAATTGTTTCATTCGTACTCGTATTGTTACAAATTTGTTTAGCGCGAGTGAAAATGGGATTGGAAATAATTTTTTATTAAATCAATATTTAAAAGATGGAGAATATCAAATTACTTTTGGGACACTGGAAAAATCCAGCGGCCATATGGGAATAAAATTAACTAAAACAGAAATAATAAATGGAGGAAGGTTGAAACAGTAAGAATCACCACATTAAATCGCATATTGGAAAAAGAAGAAATAAAAGGCAGAGGACCGCATAAATTAACGATAAATGAACCAATAAAAAATACATGGATAGAATCTCCATCTGATAAACCGCGGGAAAAAGATATTTACGAGTTTGAAATAACAGCGCCGGTTAATGCCAAAATAAGCATAAATAACGATATGCAAGGGTTGCTAACTTTAAAAACAAACGATAAAGAATATAAAATTATTGATAAATTATATTACAAAAATATCTGGTCAGGGATATTGGATATCGGGTCATATAGAATATTACTGGAAAACAGCAGAAAAAATAATTATCTAAAATATGAATTAAAAGTTGAAACTAATGAACTTATGCCGGGGCTTGATAAAACAATAAATGTTCCTGGGAAATTTGATTTAAATGTCGGGAAGCGGTCTTTACTGGAGATCTATTCTGATGGTAATATAGATTGTAAAGGTACCTTAACTTCTTATGAAAACAATGATTTAAAAATAATAAATGATGATATCCCCGATGACTGGAATTTTGGGATATCAACATTGCTTGACGAAGGAAAGTATAAACTTAAAATTACACCTGTTGGAAATAATAAAACAGGAAATAATTTCACGAAAATAATTTTTAAAGAATTGAATGAAAAAACAAATAATACTATTGCGAATTTTCCT
>JACQWU010000013.1:0-6008 GCA_016209155.1 Candidatus Desantisiibacteriota bacterium
GAATTATTAAAACTGGCAAAATATATACAAGGAATGACAATTGGAACAAATACTTTATTTATTGTAAATCATAGAATAGATATAATGCTGGCAGCTGATGCAGATGGGATACATCTTGGATGGCAGTCCTTACCGGCTGAAACAGTAAGGAAATTGGCCGGACCGGATAAGATAATAGGCATATCCTTGCATAGTCCGGAAGAAGTAAGAAAAACTAATAATAATATTGATTATATAATTTTAAGTCCAATATTCTGCACTCCATCAAAAGAAAAATTATTATTACCGCTGGGCATTTCAACTTTAAAAGAAGCTGTATCTATTACTTCTATTCCAATTATTGCACTTGGCGGGATTAATGAATCCAATTTAAAACCAGTATTTGATTCCGGTGCCTCAGGTGCAGGATTTATAAGAGCTGTTTTTCAGGCAAAAAATATCGAAGAGCAAATATATAAATTAAAAAAGATAATACAAAAATATAAGGACTGATATAATACAATAATTATCCTTAATTATTTTTTTGATTTAATGTATTTTATATGTTAATTTAAAATTTATTTAATAAACGGATATTATATGATAGATAATAGAGCGTATGGTATTATGCTGCTAACTAAAGTAAGAGAACAATATCCTAAAATACTCCGTTTTATAATGTCTGAGAATATTACTATGATTGATAAAATTAATGATATTGCAAATTTTTGTTTTACCAAACCGCTAAATCTTTCTTCTTTAAAAAATGCAATTTTAAAACCGGCAGAATTTTTGGATAAAAATAAAATAAAAATTTTTATTTCAAAAATGGATAAATTACCTACGATCCCCAGATTGTATGTTGAGCTTAAAGAGGTACTTAGAACAAATGATTATTCATTAAAAGATATTGCTATAATTATAGAAAAAGATGTAAATATGACAGCTAAAATATTGCAAATAGTAAATTCTGCTTATTTTTCTTTGAAATATCGTATTTATGATATTCTTCATGCTGTAATTTATCTTGGAGTGGAAGCTATAAAATCTTTAGTACTTACATTGAATATTTTTCATGAATTTTCTAGTGATGAAATGCGATTATTTAATATCAATGACCTTTATTCTCACAGTCTGGCTGTAAGTTGTCTGGTAAGTAGTATTGTACAATCATCTGTAACCGAAGATAAAATGGCGGAAGAATCTTCTGTATCAGGTATGCTGCATGATATAGGAAAGCTGGTTTTTATTAAAAATAAGCAGGATATTTACAAAAACATTTTTGAGGAATATAATACAACAGGGACACCTATATATTTGCTTGAAAAACAAAATTTTGGAGTTACACATGCGGATATTGGAGGATTTCTTGCGGAAGAATGGGAATTTTCAGCAAATCTTGTTGAATCAATAACTTCACATCATAATCCTGATATTGCTCTTGCAAACGGATTAAATACCAATGCGGCAGTTTATCTTGCGAATATTATAGATCATAATCCTGATTCTTTAGAAATATTTGATGAATCCGGGAAAATAATGCAAATAATAAAAAAATCGAATCAGACAGATGATTTATTATTATGGTGTTCATTAGCTAATAAATTAAAAAATATATCATTGGATACATAGATTAACCATTTAAATTCATTTAATATATTTTTATACGGAGGGAAAAATGAAATTACAAAATATTATTGCTTTAAGTTTTATTTTATTATTTATTGTTTATATATGTGAAATATCTGCAAAAGATACAATTGAAGTATATCCTAAATCTGAAAGCAGTCTTAACTTTTCCAATGCACCCGATGCAAAAATAAATAAAGGTGAATTTATTTTTGATGTGTCTCATTCAAGTCTTGATTTTGTTGATGTAATGGTTAGCATAGAAAATACAGATAAAGTTTGGCGTTTTAACAAGGTTAAGTTATCATTGAATGCTAAAGATGATAAATATCATTCGGAAAATTTATCTGTAATTTGGGAAGGAATCAATAAAGAAAATAAACCTGTAATAGGCGGTCAATATAATATAAAAATTCTTATTGTTGATACTAAAGATAATTCTGTCGAGGACAGCTCATCTTATTTTATAATTGATAATGAACCTCCGGATATAAGAGAAGTAGTAATTATACCAGATGAAAATAACGCAATTAGAATTGAATGCCAAATCATTGATGACTCCAAGATTGAAAAAGTAAATTATCAATTTAATAATAAAGTTGGTCAAAAAGAAGACTTTATATTACAATCTAATCCTACTAAAAATGAAGAATATTTTACGGTGATTTCTTCAGACAAGCTCTTTGATATAACACCATTCGAAAGCTATATAATAGCAAAAGATAAAGTTGGAAATCATTCAACAGCTAAATTAATTTTAACACTCATTCCTGAACTTGTAATAAGTACTGAAAAAGATAAATTATTAATAAAGGGAGATACCTTACTGTCTCAATTAAAATTAGAAGGTAAATATGTAAATGGAAATCTTAAAATAAATATCAATGATAGCAAAGAAAATGTATATGATTTAGAAGGGAAAAATTGGATAAAAAAAATTGAGTTTAAAAATATAACTAATAATAAAACAATTATTCCTGCCGTATTTGAAAACGGACAATGGGAGGCAGATTTAAAGGGTTTCTTAAAACAAGGTGAAAATAGAATACAATACATCTATACAGATTTTTTTAATAAATCAACAGTAAAAGATTTACCAATAATCACTTATGATATTGCACTTGCAAAAATTTATAAAATTTCAATTTTAGACACCGGTATTTTTTTAGTTGAAATGAATGAAAAAGTTAAAATCATTATAAATAAAACAAGTTTTGAAATTGATTTAATAAAATCGGATGGTACCAAAACTATTTATCCGGCTGATGTAAGATTAATCAATAATGATACAAATATAGAAATTACTCCAGGTATAGGTTTCCGAAATAAAGTAGTTAAAGATGACAAAGTCATTATAAAAATATTTAATATTTCAGATATTCTTGATAATATTACTGATAAAATTGAATCAGATACTTTTATCTATAATAGATAATAATTTTTTGATTAATACCTGAATCTTGCTATGCGAGATTCAGGTATTAGAAATTATGAGAGACTTAATTAGTTAGAAAGAATAGCAGATTGTCAAATAATACAAATTATTCACAGTTTATTTTGAGGGCGTTCAGATATCGCAATTACAGCATGTTTTTTGGTGGTCAGAGCGTTTCACTGGTCGGCACATGGATACAGCAGATCGCAATGGGCTGGCTGGTTTATCGTTTAACAGGTTCAGCGCTTATTCTTGGATTAGTAGGATTTTTAAGTCAAATACCTGTTTTCTTTTTTACGCCTTTTGCGGGGATACTTATTGACAGGTGGGATAGAAGAAAGCTTCTAATTATTACACAAATTCTGGCAACAATCCAGGCTGTTATTCTTTTTATTTTAGTAGAAATAAATATAATCATGGTATGGCATGTTATAGTTCTTGGAATTTTTCTTGGTTTTATTAATGTATTTGATATGCCTGCGCGTCAGGTTTTTGTGTTTGATATTATAGAAAAAAAAGAAGATTTAGGAAATGCCATAGCTTTAAATTCCGCCATGGTAAATATCGCGCGTTTACTTGGTCCACCGCTGGCAGGGATATTTATTGCGTGGAAAGGCGAGGGAATTTGTTTTTTGCTTAATGCAATAAGTTATTTTGCGGCTATTATTGCGCTATTTTTAATTAAAATTAGTGCAATATCGGGTGAAAACAAAAGCAAAAAGTTAAAACCATGGATTGAATTTAAAGAAGGTTTTAATTATGCTTTCAAATTACCTGTTGTCCGTTCAATGATTTTTCTTTTGGCCTTAATAAGCCTGATGAGCATGTCATATCAGACGCTTATGCCTGTTTTCGTAAAAGATATTTTAAAAAGCGATGCGCACTTATTGGGGTTTTTAATGGGAGGTTCAGGATTAGGTGCATTGCTGGGTGCATTTTATCTTGCTTCACGTAAAAATATTGATAAACTCGGGAAAATTATTGTTTTTGCTTCAGGGATTTTTGGTCTGTCACTGATATTTTTTTCTTTTTTCCGCAGTTTTTGGTTTTGTTTCTTTTTTATAGGATGTTCAGGATTTGGAATGATGGTGCAACTGGCTGGGTGCAATACAATTTTACAAACAATTGTTCCCAATGATAAAAGAGGCCGTGTGATGAGTATTTTTATTACTGCTTTTGTGGGGATTATGCCTTTTGGAAGTTTATTGTCCGGATGGCTTGCAAGTATAGCAGGAACACCGAATACGATATTAATTTGCGGTATTGTGACAATTTTAGGAGTATCTGTCTTTGGCAGACAAATTTCATCTGTTAATCATTCCGTATAACATTAGGAGAAAAAAATGGATTTTGTGCTTACTCCGGTTGAAATCAGAATTATTGGATGTTTAATTGAAAAAGAAATAACCACTCATGAATATTATCCTTTAACATTAAATGCTTTAACACTTGCATGTAATCAAAAATCTAATAGAAATCCAATGATGGAGTTAAATGAAGAAACTGTTTTTAATTCTATTGATGATTTACGTTTTAAAAAATTTGTTGTGCAAACTTTTGTTTCAGGTGCAAGAGTCCCAAAATTTAAACATACTATTCAAAGTGTTTATCATTTTTCAGCGCAGCAATTAAGTGTCTTATGTGAACTTTTTATACGGGGACCCCAAACAATTGGTGAATTGCGTGTACACGCGGCAAGATTATATAACTTTACAAGTCTTGAAGAAGTAGAAAATACGCTCAAAAATTTAATGGAACTTCAAGGAGGTCCCTATGTGGTAAAACTTCCAAAAATTCAAGGTACAAAAGAAAACCGGTACGCACATCTTTTTTGCGGTGAAATTAACTTAAGTGAAATCCAAATAAAAACAATAGATTCTAAAACACAGGCAAATGACGATAAACTAAATAATTTAGAACAGGAAATTTCTATTTTAAAAAGTGAAATTGAAAATATTAAACAAAAATTAGGTGATTTGTTGAAATGAAAAACTTCAAAATAGGGGAGAAATTATGGATAATAATAAATTTATCGAACCAATTGAAATCGCTATAAAAATGGAGAAAGAAGGATATGCATTTCATGTTGATTAATCAAAAAAAGTATCAGGCAAATCAATAAAACAAATTCTATTATCTCTTGCAAAAGATGAGGAAGAACATATTTGTATTTTTCGAAATATTTATAATTCTATTAAAAATTATAGTAAATTACCTGATGATATTTTAATCGGCACCATGCAGGAAATTGAAACAGTATTTGGTAAAACAAATCAGGAAAAAATAATTAATGCTAAACAGGATTTAGATATTATTAAAATTGCCCAGAAAATGGAAAATGAAAGCATAAAATATTATCAAAATTTATCAGCAGCTTTCCTTGAAAGTAAAATGAAATTATTTTTTGAAAAATTAATTAATATTGAAAAGCATCACTATGATATTCTTGGCAATACATATGAATACCTGAAAAGCCAAACTGACTGGTATACAAAAGAAGAAAAACCATCTTTTGAGGGGTAAAAAGGAGATTAACATGGAGCATATAGAGGTACCTGAATTATTTGGAAATAATGTTTTTAATGAAAAATTATTAAAAGAAAGACTGCCAAAGGAAATTTATAAGGCACTGAAGCAAACAATGGAAAAAAACGCTCCCCTGAAACCTGAGGTGGCAGATGTTGTAGCTAACGCTATGAAAGATTGGGCTATTGAAAAAGGGGCAACTCATTATACTCACTGGTTCCAGCCATTAACCGGGTCTACAGCAGAAAAGCATGATTCTTTTATTTCACCGACTGATAATGGCGAAATTATTATGGAGTTTTCCGGTAGACAACTCAGTCAAGGGGAACCAGATGCCTCATCTTTTCCAAGCGGCGGAATAAGAGCTACTTTTGAAGCTCGCGGTTATACCGCATGGGATTGTACTTCTCCTGCCTTTATAAAAGAAGATTCAGCCGGA
>JACQWU010000013.1:6037-10605 GCA_016209155.1 Candidatus Desantisiibacteriota bacterium
AAGAAGATTCCGCCGGAAATGCGACATTATGCATACCAACAGCATTTTGTTCATATAATGGCCAGGCGCTAGATAAAAAAACACCTCTTCTTCGTTCAATGAAAATTATTTCACAAAAGGCTCTCAGGGTTTTATATGCACTTGGGGATGCCACCGCTACAAAAGTTATTTCTACCGTAGGTCCAGAACAGGAATATTTTCTTGTTGACAGGGAGTTTTATCTGAAACGCCTGGATATTATCACATCAGGGCGTACGCTTTTTGGCGCCCCTGCCCCGAAAGGCCAGGAATTAGAAGACCAGTACTTTGGTGCTCTCAAAGACAGAGTTTCCATTTTCATGAAAGACCTGGATATAGAACTTTGGAAAATGGGAATTTTATCAAAAACAAAACATAATGAAGTAGCTCCGACACAATTTGAAATGGCTCCTGTATTTTCCACTACTAATATTTCATCAGACCAAAATCAGCTTGTTATGGAAACTATGCAAAAAATTGCCTTAAGACATAATATGGTTTGTCTGCTCCATGAAAAACCTTACGCCGGTATAAATGGGTCGGGGAAACATAATAACTGGTCATTATCAACAAATACAGGAAATAATCTTCTTGAACCCGGACATACTCCGCATGAAAATGCGCAATTTCTGGTTTTTTTAAGCGCGCTTATCATGGCGGTAGATAAACACGCTGATATAATGAGGGCTACCTGCGCAAGTTCAGGTAACGACCATCGATTAGGGGCAAACGAAGCTCCACCTGCAATAATTTCTATTTTTCTTGGTGATGAATTAACCAGAATATTAAATAATATTGCGCAAGGAGAAAAAAATGTCAAAGCAGAAAAAATTTATTTGAGAATTGGGGTTGATACTCTCCCTGAATTACCAAAAGACAATACCGACCGTAACAGAACTTCTCCTTTTGCTTTTACCGGGAACAAATTTGAATTCCGAATGGTCGGGTCTTCTCAATCAATTTCAGGTCCAAATGTAGCATTAAACACAATAGTCGCGGAAGCATTAGACGAACTCGCAACACGTTTGGAAAATTCAACAGATGTAAACTTAGAAATTCATAAAATTGTAAAAGATGTGGTAAAAAAACACGGAAAAATTATTTTTAACGGTAATAATTATTCGGAAGAATGGGCTAAAGAAGCTAAAAAACGAGGATTACCGAATAATAGAAATACTGTTGATGCCTTAAAATCTTTCATCACACCAAAATCTTATGAACTTTTTTCAAAGTATAATGTTCTTACGAAAGAAGAACTTCATGCCCGATATGAAATTTATCTTGAGCAGTATTCAAAACATATAAATATTGAAGCCCAGGCTTCAATGCAAATGGTAAAAAGACAATTCATACCGGCTGCTATACGTTATATAACGGAATTAGGGGATTCTCTTAATGCTGCCGGTAAACACGGCGCGGTACAGAAGGAATTGATTGGAAAATTATCCGGTTTATTACAATCTGTAAATAAAAATGTTAATACGTTAAAAAATGAAAGTATAAAAGCAAAGGGAATAAAGTCTGCTGAAAAACAAGCGGTTTTTTATCGAGATAATATTTGTCCGCTTATTTATGCTTTAAGAGCGGATATTGATGAACTTGAAACTATTATTCCAGGTGATATGTGGCCTATTCCGACATATAGCGATCTTTTACTTAAGCTGTAATGTATATACTGCGACATATGCAGTATCTCTATATTTAAACTGGCATAAGATATGGCGTCCCCAAGGGGAGTCGAACCCCTGTCGTCGCCGTGAAAGGGCGATGTCCTAGGCCACTAGACGATGGGGACCTAGAAATGTACTGGTGAGCCGTGATGGATTCGAACCATCGACACCCTGCTTAAAAGGCAGGTGCTCTACCAACTGAGCTAACGGCCCATATGTAAAAGAAAATAAATACTACAACATCCGAAATCCTTTGTCAACTAAAAATTTTCGAATTTCCTAATTTAATTATTTGATTACGTTCTGCTCCTATGGAAATCATAGAAATTGGAACATTAATAATCTCAGCTATACGTTCAAGATATTTTTTTGCGTTTTTGGGTAAATCTTTATATTTGCTGATTCGAGAAGTATCAGTCATCCATCCATCAACTTCTTCATATATTGGTTTACAATTATTTAGTATTTTTAATTGATAAGGAAAGTTATCAACTATCTGACCGTTATATTCATATTTATTGCATATTTTTATTTTTTTAACCTGATCCAAAACATCTAATTTAGTTATGACCATGCTTGTAAATCCGTTGACTATTGCTGAATACCTGACAATTACCGAGTCAAACCATCCGCATCTTCTTGGACGGCCTGTTGTAGCCCCATATTCTTTCCCGATTTCACGTATTTTATCTGACATATCCAAATCAAATTCGGTTGGGAAGGGGCCTTCTCCTACGCGAGTGGTATATGCTTTTGCTATACCAATAACTTCCTGTATTTTAGTCGGTCCTACTCCAAGTCCTGTACATGCTCCGCCGGCGGTGGAGTTTGATGATGTTACGTATGGATATGTTCCAAAATCAACATCTATCATTGTTCCCTGTGCGCCTTCGAAAAGAACACTTTTACCGTTATCAATTTCTTTATTAATAAACTTAACTGTATTACATGTATAATTTTTAATTCTATCCGCATATTTCACATATTCTTTTACTATTTTTTCACTATCAAGAGGATGGTTTTTTAAAAAATTTCTCTTTTCTTTAATATTTGTATCCAGTTTTGATTTAAAAGTTTCACTATCATAAAGATCATCAATTCTTATCCCGACTCTTGCCATCTTATCCATATAAGTCGGGCCAATCCCGTGTCCTGTTGTTCCTATTTTTTTATTGCCTTTTTTAATTTCTTGTTTTTGATCAATAATTTTGTGATACGGCATAACAAGATGAGCATTTCTGCTGATAAATAGGCGATTATTCACATCGATTTTTCTTTTTTCTAAACTTTCGATTTCTTTAATAAGAGCAGGGAGATCAACAACAACTCCATTCCCGATTATGCAAATTTTATCTTTATGTAAAATACCCGAAGGTATTAAATGTAAAACAAATTTTTCATCTCTTATTATAACCGTATGCCCGGCATTAAATCCGCCCTGGTACCTTGCAACAATATCAAAATTTTTTGTAATTACATCAACAATTTTACCTTTACCTTCATCTCCCCATTGAGCGCCTACAACTATAACATTTGGCATGATAAATTAGCCTCCCACCTTAATTTTGTATAACTTTATCTGATAACAACGCGGTTTGATAAATCAAACCCCTAAAAAAATAAAATTATAAATTAACCAATTTGACAAAAAAATACAGTATGCTGAATGGATATGTTATTTTTTCCCCAACCGATTTTATGAAGGTAAATATCAGTGGAAATTCAGACATATATATTTGAGATAACAACAAAAAACTCTGGATTTATACGATATTTCGTATTAGCCAGAGTTATTTTATGGTTCTATTATATTGTGATTTAATAATTTAGTCAACAACAAAATTGGTAATTTTATGTTTTACAATTTTTACCGCATGAGAAATTGCATCACCGAGTTTTTCTATTTCTGTTCCTCCGGCTTCAGCCAGATCCGGCCGTCCACCGCCTTTTCCACCTAAAATGCCGGTAATTTCTTTTATTATTATTCCGGCGTTGAGAGCGGGTGTGAGGTTTTTGGTAATACCTATAATTAAAATTGTTTTTCCGTTTATACTGCTTCCAAGAATAAAAATGCCCTTTAAAAATTTAGATTTTAAATTATCAATGGTAACTCGTAATATGTCAATGCTTGTATTTGAAAGTATTCCGGAAATTATTTTTATTTCTTTTATTTCTTCAGACTGATTTATTATTGATTGTAATTTATCACCTGCAACTTTTGATTTTAATTTTTCTTCTTCTTTTTCCATTATTTTAATTGTTTCCTGCAGTTTGATTATTTTTTCTTTTATCACGTCCGGTGATGATTTTGTTATTTCACAGAGCTCATCTATTATCAATACCTGACGATTCATCCAATCAAGCGCACAATGGGCAGTAACAGCTTCAATCCTTCTTATCCCGCTTCCGACACTTTCTTCTTTTAATATTTTAAATAAACCTATTTCTCCTGTATTTTTTGTATGTGTTCCGCCGCAAAGTTCTTTACTGACATCACCGACTTTTACCATTCGTACTACATTCCCGTATTTTTCTCCGAATAAAGCCATTGCTCCTTCTTTTTTTGCTTCTTTTAATGTTTTTTCTGAAATTTCAACCGGTATGTTATCCATGATATTTTCATTAACAAGCTCTTCAATACGCAATAGCTCTCTTTTAGTAATAGTTGAAAAATGTGTAAAATCAAATCTTAAGTATTCATGAGATACCAGAGACCCTGCCTGCGTTACATGATTTCCCAATACCTGACGTAACACAGCCTGTAATAAATGCGTTGCGGTATGATTTCGCGCTGTGTCTTTGCGATGTTCTTTGTTTACTGACGCTTCAACTTCATCGCCCTGATGAAATTTTCCATTGATTAATTTTCCTATATGAATA
>JACQWU010000013.1:10617-11893 GCA_016209155.1 Candidatus Desantisiibacteriota bacterium
CTATATGAATATAATATGCTTTGTGTTTAATAGTATTTTCAACAATGATTTTATTTTCTTTACCGATTGTCAGTATCCCTGTATCACCTAACTGCCCTCCGCTTTCAGCATAAAAGGGTGTAACATCTAATATGATAATCACATTTACATTTTTGTTTAAACCTTCAGCACCTTCAATAATACTTTCAGAAATATGAAGGACTTTGCTTTTTGAGCTTAAAGTAGAATATCCAATAAATTTTGTATCAGGGATATCGGAATTTATTAAAAAATCCTGCTGAGCAGTTATTTTTTTATGCCAATCTTCTCGTGAACGGTTTTGCTGTGAAATCAATAGTTTTTCGTAAGTTTTAATATCTATTTTAATATTATATTTTTGCACCATAGTCTCTGTTATAGATATAGGCAGTCCATAAGTATCAGATAATATAAAAGCATCTTCTCCCGTCATTATATTTGTTCCGGATTTTTTTATGCGTTCAATGATTTCAATAAAAGTATTGTTAGCTCTTTCCAGTGTTTTTAAAAAATTTTCTTCTTCAGTCAAAATTGCATCTGATATATATTTTTTCCTTTCGAAAATCTCAGGATATCCTTCTTTCATTATTTGTACCACTATATCAGATAATTCATATAAAAATAATTTGTTATATCCTAATTGTTTTCCATGAACCACACTTCTGCGTATAAGTTTTCTAAGTACATATCCTCTTTCTTCATTGGAAGGTATTACCCCGTCAGCAATCAAAAAAGTAATAGCCCTTATATGATCAGCAATAATTTTTAAATACATATCTGTGTTTTTATTTTGTCCATATATTTTCCCTGTATCTTTTGATATTTTTTCAATTATCGGAAAAATCAGATCTGTTTCAAAGTTATTATTTTTTTTTTGAAGAACTCTTGCAAGACGTTCCAAGCCCATACCGGTATCTATATTTTTTTGAGGTAAGGGGGTAAGTTTGCCGTCAGGAGAACGGTCAAATTGAGTAAACACCAGATTCCATAATTCCAGATACCTGTCACAGTCACAACCAACATTACATTCCGGTTTCCCGCATCCAAATTCAGGGCCGAGATCATAAATAATTTCAGAACACGGTCCACATGGACCGGTATCCCCCATGGTCCAGAAATTTGTATCTTCTCCAAGGCGAAAAATTCTGTTTTCTGAAAGGCCGACAACTTTATTCCAAATTTCAAATGATTCTTCATCATTGATATAGATAGTTACGTATAATTTTTCCGGAGGAAGCTTTATAACATCTGTTAAAAA
>JACQWU010000014.1 GCA_016209155.1 Candidatus Desantisiibacteriota bacterium
AAAACTTTTAAGTGGAGAAATGTCCTCTCTGCTAACCGGCAGACATTTATCATATAGAATTTTACCATTATCGTTTGAAGAATTTCTCATATTTAAAAAAATTGAATTGAAAGAGAAAAAAGATATTGCTCTTAAAGACAAAAAACTTTTGAAGGAATTTGATGAATATATAAAGATTGGTGGATTTCCTGAAATAGTGTTAACCAATGATCAAGAACTATTAAAAAATTATTTTTATGATATCATTCAAAAAGATATCATAATGCGATATGAGATTAGAGAAAAAAACACTCTGATAAAAATGGCTATTTATCTTTTAACCAATTCAGGGAAAATTATTTCAAGAGAATCATTGAAAGAAACTTTTAAATTGTCTTTTGTTGCTGTTGATTCTTATTTAGAATATCTTAAAGATGCTTTTTTAATCTTTGAGCTTCCTCAATTTTCATATTCTTTAAAAAGGCAAAACAAAGCTTTTAAAAAAATTTATTCTATTGATGTAGGATTAATAAATAGTGTATCTTTCAAATTTTCTGAGGATATAGGAAGAACTTTAGAAAATATAGTTTTTCTTGAGCTAAAGAAAAAAGATTACGAACTTTTTTATTATAAAACTAAAGATAATTTAGAAATTGATTTTTTAATAAAAGAAAGAACAAAAATAACAAACCTGATTCAAGTATGCTGGAATTTAGAAGAAGAAAAAACAAAGGAAAGAGAAATCAAAGGTTTAATTAATGCAATGGAGGAATTAAATTTATCGTACGGTCTAATTCTTACGCATAATGACGAAGATAAAATTAAAATCAATGAAAAATTAATAATGATTAAACCTGTTTATAAATGGTTATTAGAAAAAAAATTTTAATAATGGAAATGGGAAGAAACAGTATATACCCTGGAATAAACGTTATTAGACAGGATGATAAGTTCACTTTATGGAACAGGCATACATGTCCCCTACAAACTATCTTCTTCTGCCGGCGGTGTTTCCGGCTCTCCTTTTTTAGATTTAAAATATGGTTGTTCTTTTAGTCCCTTGATTGCGGCAAAATAATTTCCCGGGATTTGTTTTATGAAAATGTTAAAATTTTCCACGGTTTGGTTAAAACGAATGCGTTCATCTGAGATTTGATTTTCAATTTCATTAAGTTCATTTATTAAACGTATAAAATTAGTATCTTTTTTAAGATCCGGATGGTTTTCCGCAGTTATAAGCAGACGGGAAATAGTCTCTTCCATGCTTTGAGCTGCTTCAATTTTGTCTTCAAGAGAAACATCTGTGGTTAATGAATTCGAAAGATTACTGCGTACATTGGTAGTCTCCTCAAATATTTTTTCTTCATGGTTTATATATCCTACCATGCTATTGACAAGGTTTGGAATTAAATCATTTCTTTTTTTTAGTTGATTGCTGACCAAAGTCCAATCTGTTTTTATCATTTCATACTTAGCAGATGCAGTATTTATTCCATTTATAACAAATATTATCAAGCTTATAAAAATAGCCGCAATTATTCCGAATATAATTAATGATTTATTCATATCATATAGCTCCTCAATTTAAATATTTCCATTAATAACTAATCTATTCTAAACGTGTGAACATTTTTGGTTGCAAAGGTATAAAATATATGTTATTTTTAATATTGGATATAATATCGGTTAATATGTCATTGAAAATTATAAATATTAATAAAAATATTTAAAACAAATTGAAGGGGGGGAAAGAATATTTCCAAATTAAGTTAAAGTCTGAATAATTCAATGCATAGAAAATTGAAAAAGAAAACCAAATACAGTCACTCACAAAGTGACCCTAATTCATAATATAATAGGTATACGGAAAGGAGATTTAGTTCATGCAGATCTCTATTACAGGCAGACATGTTGATGTAACAAGCGCTTTACGAGATTATGTTGAAAAGAAAGTAAGTAAATTAAGTAAGTATTTTAATCATATCATTGAGGCTCATGTAATTCTTGGTCTTGATGGAAAGACATCTCAGGTAGCTGAAGTTACTATTCACGCTAATGGTATTACTATTCACGGAGAGGAACATTCAGAAGATATGTATGCCTCTATTGACAAAGTACTGGATAAGGTTGAACGCCAGATAATCAAATATAAAGAAAAAATCTCAAGCCATACTCCGCGTGTTAATTCAAAAGACCGTAATGTTACAATTAATATCATGCGTCCTGAAAATATTGAAAAAGAGGGATATAATACATATCAGGTAATTAAGACCAGAAAATTTGCTGTAAAACCTATGTCCATAGATGAGGCTATAATGCAGATGGATTTGCTGGGAGATGATTTTTTAGTGTTTCTTAATGCGGATTCTGAAGAAACCAATGTAATCTATCGCCGAAAAGACGGGACATATGGATTAATAGAGAAAGATTATTAAACAAAATTAAAATGTTTGTCTTTCTTGCCGGAGGGAAAATGAAAATTTCAGATTTTTTGAACAAAAAAGTAATTATAATGAATTTAAAAGCTTCAGATAAGCAGGATATTATTGAAGAAATGGTTAATGTATTAAGTAAAAATAAGGATTTTAAAGACCCAAAAGAAATCATTAAGGTCTTAATGGACCGTGAAAAACTTGGAAGTACAGGAATCGGAGAAGGAATTGCCATCC
>JACQWU010000015.1:0-4004 GCA_016209155.1 Candidatus Desantisiibacteriota bacterium
TCATTTTGGCAGGATAAGAAAGATTTGATTCCTACAAAAGAAAAATATTGGTGTGAAGTTTGGTTGAGTAGCGATAGGGAGGAATTAATCCAAAGGTTTGAGTCTCTACTTGATCGTGAGAAAATTGAGAAAACTGAAGGTGTTATAAGGTTTCCTGAACGAACAGTAAAATTAATTCTGGCCAATAGAAGCCAGCTTGAGCGTTTAATAATTTTATCTGATGATATTGCGGAATATCGGCGAGCAAAAGAAACATCTGCTTTTTGGTTGAATATGGAAAATAAGGAACAAGTAAAATGGGTTAAAGATATTTTGCAACGATGTAAAGTAGAACCAAATCCAAAGGTTGCTGTCTGCGTATTGGATACTGGTATTAATAATGGACATCCGCTGCTTTCCTTAATTTTAAAAAGTGAAGATTGTCAGACGGTTAACCCAAGCTGGGGGATTAATGATCATGATAAATATGGACATGGTACCCTTATGGCAGGATTAGCTGCATATGGTGATTTAAGAGAATGTTTATCTAGTACAGATAGTATTTATTTGAATCACTGCCTTGAATCTATAAAAATTCTTCCTCCTCCACCAGAGCAAAATAAGATAGAGCTTTGGGGTGATGTTACAGGGCAGGCTGTTAGCAGGGCAGAGATCCAGTCTCCTGAAAGAAAACGAATTTTATGTATGGCTATAGCTGCATCTGATACTAGAGATCGTGGTCGTCCAAGTTCATGGTCAGGGAAACTTGATCAACTTTCATCTGGAGCAGATGACGATAATAAGCGGTTATTTATTGTATGCGCAGGTAATAGTGATCCCAGCACCTGGCGAAATTATCCTTATGGTCTATTAACTGACTCTGTTCATGATCCTGCCCAATCATGGAATGTACTAACAGTTGGAGCTTATACTGAATTAGAGCAAATAAAAGATAAATCTTTTGAAGGGTATACCATAATCGCCCCATCAGGTGGACTTTCTCCATTTAGCACAACATCCTTAGAATGGGATCCTAGATGGCCCATTAAGCCAGAGATTGTAATGGAAGGTGGTAATGTAGCCTACGATAGGAAGGATATTTGTGATGGGACAGATGATATTTCCCTTTTATCCACTTCTCATGACCCAACAACTCACCATTTTTGTAATTTCAATATGACAAGTGCAGCAACAGCACAAGCTGCTTGGTTTGCAGCGCAGATTCATAATGTTTATCCTGATATTTGGCCTGAAACAATTCGCAATTTTTAGAAAGAAATGGAAAAACAGATTATTCTAAATTACTTCGTATTTGTGGGTATGGTGTGCCCAATTTGTCGCACGCTCTTTACAGTGCATCAAATAACCTAACACTTATTGCACAACAGGAATTACAACCTTTTGATAATAAAGACAATGGTGGTTATAAGACCAAAGAAATGCATCTTTATGATTTACCATGGCCCAAAGAAGTTCTTCAAGATTTACCAGTTACAATAAATGTTCAAATGCGAGTTACTCTTTCTTATTTTATAGAACCTGGGCTAGGTGAGATAGGATGGAAAGATCGTTATCGTTATGCTTCTTACTCTTTAAGATTCGATATAAAATCTCCTGGTGAAGCAAAAGAAGATTTTATTAAAAGGATAAATATGGCTGTTAGATCTGAGGATGAAGGTCATCCTGGAACTCAAAGTGCATCAAAATATTGGACAATTGGATCAAACGGAAGAGATAAAGGATCAATACATTCTGATATATGGAATGGTTCTGCTGCAGAATTAGCAGATTCTGGTGTTATTGCTATTTATCCGGTTACCGGTTGGTGGCGTGAAAGAGCTTATCTTGAAAAATGGAATCGCAAATGCCGATATGCACTCATTGTGTCAATAATAACACCCGAAGAAAAAGTTGATATTTATACTCCTGTTGCAAATAAAGTTGGTATTAAAGTACCTATTTCTATTAATATATAAAATATGATTTTATAGCTATAAAAAATAGTGAACAATTATGGGCATGTATTGAAGCTTAAAAAAATAACTGATAATCCAGCGCCAACATCCTATGCCATCTGCAAAAATGTCAGACAGGAATGTCTGAAAAACGTCAGACAAGAATGTCCGACCTACCTGATATTCAACCGTTAGGGGAAAAAGGCGAATCTGAAAAAGCGCTTATTATAATTGAAAAAGTATACAAAGAACTTTCCAATCCTAATCACCCTGTCAGCATAGCAATGGCTAAAATGCAGGAGATTGAGGAGGTTAAGATTATTGAGGGTAGGGCAGACATTCCTGTCTGATTTTTTTTGCTTTTTATCAATTAAAATATGCAGAATTACTAATTTGACGTATATTTTTGAGGAAATTTCTCAAAAAATAACTTGATTTTCTTGAAAAATAGTTTATATTTAAAATATAGCTATTAATCTAATTCAAACTATAAAAAGGATAAAGCAATGTTACTTCAATTTAAAGTAGGGAATTTTTTATCTTTTAATGATCCTGTAACTTTTAGCATGGTGGCTTCATCAATTAAAGAGCATAAAGACACAAATGTATTTGTTGAAAAAAAAATAAATTTGCTTAAAAGCGCGGCGATTTACGGAGCTAATGCAAGTGGCAAAAGTAATTTAATTAAAGCCTTAAGTTTTATGAAAAGATTTGTTTTTATTTCATCAAAGGAAATGCAGGCTACAGAGAAAATTAAAGTTATAAATTTTAAATTAAGTACAGAGACTGAAAATAAACCTTCTTTTTTTGAAATTATTTTTATCTATGAAGATATTATATATAAATATGGATTTGAAGTAGATAGTGATACTGTAAGAAAAGAATGGCTATTCCAAACCAAAGCAGGACGTGAAGCAAAACTTTTTACCAGAGAAAATAGTGATTTTGAAATAGGATCTTATTTTAATGAAGGAAAAGGATTAGAAAACAAAACAAGAAATAATGCGCTTTTTCTATCGGTTGTAGCACAATTTAATGGTGAATTTTCAACTAAAATAATAAAATGGTTTGAAAAATTGAAAATTATTTCCGGTCTGGATGATGAGGGATACAAAGGTTTTTCAATTGATAAAATCAAGGATTTGGAATTTAAAAATAAAATTTTAAATTTTTTAAAAATAGCTGATTTCTCAATAGAAGATTTAAGTTTAAATGAAATAAAAATAAACAAGGAAAATTTACCTAAAGATATGCCTGAGGAATTTAAAGCTATGCTACTTAAAAAGGAAGGGGATTTAATTAGTGTTGAAATTCAAACTTTCCATAAAAAATATGATTTAAGTAAAAAATTTTTTTCATTAGAAAAATTTGATTTAGATGATGAAGAATCAGAAGGAACTAAAAAATTCTTTGCTATTTCCGCCCCAATTATAAATACTTTATGGAAAGGGCATACATTGATAATTGATGAATTAGATTCAAGACTTCATCCTGTACTTACACAGCATATAATTAAGCTATTTAATTCATCCGATATTAATATTTCTAATGCCCAAATAATTTTTGCTTCTCATGATACTAATTTGCTCAATAAAGAATTCTTGAGAAGAGATCAAATCTGGTTTACAGAAAAAGATAAATATGGAGCTACAAATTTATATTCATTAGTAGATTATAAACTAGAAAAAAATAAAATTAGAAATGATGCTCTATATAGTAAAAATTATATTCTTGGAAAATATGGAGCTATTCCTTACGTTGGAAATTTTAAGTCTTTATTCAAAGGTTAATATGACTTCTAAACGTTTTATGAGAAAAAAAGAGTTTCTTAAAGAAAGAAAAATTTTAATAGTTTGTGAAGGAGAAAAAACTGAACCAAACTATTTTAGAAAATTTCCAATTAAGAATAAAGAAGTTAGAGTTGAAATTATTGGAACAGGGAGCAGTAGTGATACACTTATAGAAAAAGCTATTGAATACAAAGAAAATGTGGAAGTTCCTTATATACAAGTTTGGTGTGTTTTTGATAAAGATAATAATTCCATACAAAGTATTAACAGAGCTTTTGAA
>JACQWU010000015.1:4035-6936 GCA_016209155.1 Candidatus Desantisiibacteriota bacterium
AACAGAGCTTTTGAATTAGCAGATAACAATAAAATAAAAATCGCATATTCTAATGAAGCTTTTGAATTGTGGTATATTTTACACTTTGAATATCTTAATTCAGGCATATCAAGAGAGCAATATATAACTAAATTAAATAAATTATTAAATCATACTTATAAAAAAAATAGTGAGGTTCTTTATGATGAACTTAAGAATAAACAATGGAAAGCAATTAAAAATGCGGAAAAACTTTTAGCAAAATATAAACCATATAATCCTGCAATTGATAATCCTTATAAAATTTTTAACAACACAAAAAGCGTATGTTACATATATTGAATACTGGAATGGTAAATTGGAAAATTTGATGACAAAGAAGGTCAGATAGACAGATAATAGGTGTCAGACAGGAATCAATTGGTGTCAGACAGGAATGTCTGACCTACTCCTACCCTTCCAGGCTTGCTATAAATTGTACCGCTTTATCCAGTTCAGCATGATTGCCAAGCAGTACTATTACATCATTTTCGGCAACGACAAATTCACTTTTGGGATTTGTTGCTGCTTTTCCGCCGCGGACAACAGCTATAACAGTTGTGCCGGTCTCCACCCTCAGATTTATTTCTGTCAAGGTTTTACCAACGGCTTTTGAGCTATTTTTTATTAGAATGGTTTCAGTAAGGGTAAGATTTAAAATGTCATCCAAATCCATTAATTTTGACGGGAGAAGTGAAGTGGTGCGGAGCATTCCATAATTACCTTTTCTGATTATGCTCATCTGTTGTTCTATAACATTTCTTGGTACATGAAATCTGGAGAGCACTCTGGAAAAAATTTCTATGGATGTTTCAAATTCTTCGGGGATTACTTCATTTGCACCAAGTTTAACCAGTTCAGGCACATCCACATTTGATCTGGTTCGAACAATTGTATAGATAGTTGGATTTATTTCTTTAATACGCCATAAACCGTGTTGTGTCGCGGTTGGATCAGATATTGCAATAACAGCAACTTTTGCATTTTTTATTCCGGCGCATTCTAATACTTCTTTTTTTGTAAAATCACCAAATACCGTTAAGTCCCCGTCAGCCTTTGCTTCTGTTATTTTTTCAATATCCAGATCTACTATAATATGCTTTATCCCTGTTTCATGAAGTACTCTGGAAAGATTTTTTCCGTTTAATCCATATCCTATAATAATCACATGGTTTTCATGAGCATCTTTTTTATCAGAATTTCTATCCTCAGATAAAGGAAGCTTCAGTATTTTTTGCAAAAATAAACTAAACCCGGGAGCGGCTATTATTAAAAACGGCGATATAATCATACTGACTACTGCTATCGCGATAAAATATTCATAATCTTTGGTTGCAATAATATTTAATTCATTGCCGAATTTACCGAGAATAAAGGAAAATTCACCAATCTCTGAAAGGCAAAGCCCGACAATAATCGCAATTCGCAGTGGATACTTGAAATAAAGTACTATAGGGATTATTACCATTATCTTTAAGATCATAATAAGAAGCGTGCCGCCAAAAATACTAAAAATATTTTCAAATAAAAATTGTGTGCTGAGCAGCATTCCGATAGAGACAAAAAAGACACTGTTAAAACAGTCTTTAAACGGGATTATATCAGAAATAACCTGATGGCTATAATCCGATTTTGAAAGTATAAGTCCGGCAATAAATGCACCGATAGAAAGAGAAATTCCTCCCATACTATAAGACAGATAAGCTGTTCCGAGACATCCTGCCACCACAGTAAGAGTAAACAGTTCCCGATTTTTCAGTTTTACTATATAGTGCATTATTCTGTTTAAAGCAAAGCTGCCTGTAAAATAGATAGCTATAAGGACAATAATAGAAAAAAGTAAAGCTTTAATAAGAGGGACTATCTGAAAATTCTCTATATTTTTTAAAAATGGTACTGCAACCACAAGAGGTATTACAAATAAATCCTGGAATAAAAGAATACCAAGTGAAATGTTTCCATATGGAGAATCCTCTTCGTTTCTATCTGCAAAACTTTTGAGTACTATCGCGGTACTGCTTAATGAAACAAGAAATCCGTAAAGTATGGAAAGCGCAATATTTTTTGTAAAAAAGTAAACTACTCCACCGACTAAACCTGCACTCAGGAATACCTGAAGCGCGCCGCCGAGAAAAAGAAGCCTCCCTATAGAAATAAGTTTGGAAAGGGAAAATTCAAGACCGATAGAAAACAAAAGCAGAATAACTCCAATCTCAGCGAACATATTCACGCTTGAAATATCAGAAATTAATTTAAAACCACCCGGCCCAATCAAAACACCCGCTATAATAAAACCTACAATTGAAGGAAATTTTATTTTTTGAAAAATAAATGCTACCGGAATGGATACGGCAAGAATAATTACAAACTCCCTGAGTATTTGAAAATTTTCCATATTTAGTCCTTTTTTTAGCATATATTACTGTAAAAACATTTAAAATACAATATAGAATCCGGGTCAAAATTCGAAATATCTCTTGAAAATTGCTAAATAACTATTATACAATATTGATATTAAAAGGAGAATATGATGGGAATTAAAGAACATTATGACGGACATCTTGCAAATTATTATACCTGGATTTATGGAGGTTTTGAAAAAAAGGCAGAGGATAATAAGATATTTTTCAGCCTTCATGATATAAAACCTACTACTTCTAAGATTGTTATTGATTTGGGAGCAGGCAGCGGATTTCAATCAATTCCTTTATTGGATTTAGGATTTGAAGTCATTTCAGTTGATATTAGCCAAAAATTATTAAAAGAATTAAGAAGTAGAACAATAAACAATACAAAGCTTTCGATAATTGAATCAGATATTCTTGAGTTTAAATCATATAATAATCGCAGACCTGAATTAATTATCTGTATGGGAGACACCTT
>JACQWU010000015.1:7011-12975 GCA_016209155.1 Candidatus Desantisiibacteriota bacterium
AAAATTGCCATAAAGAGTTATTAAATGGAGGTAAGCTAATTTTAACATTTCGTGATTTAACAAACGAACTGCAAGGAATCAACAGATTTATTCCTGTTAAAAGTGAAGAAGGCCGGATTTTTATCTGCTTTTTAGAATATTCGCCGGAATATATTGATGTTTATGATATTGTAAATGAGCTAAAAGATGGAATATGGGTGCAGAAAATAAGCAGTTATAAAAAGATAAAAATATCCCCTGACACTATAAAAAAGTATTTAATCGATTTGAAATTTGAGATTAATTATTTTGAAGTAAATAAAGGGTTGATAACTGTAATAGCTAAAAAAAACAGGACGTAACGTATTAATATTAAATAATTTTTTATAATTTTTTTTTATTAGTGTCAATGCTATTGACCGTGCGGCCGTGTTTTACTGTCTACGCTTATACCATGCGGTCATTATCGCACCTATCCATAAAAGTACAACACTCGCAGGCTCAGGCACGACTGCTGTTGCCGTTATGGCTTGGATCGATTGAATGCGCGCTTGGCCGTCCAGATTTTGTTTCATTGTTCGCTCTCTTATATGTTTGTTATGAAAACTCAATAATTCATACATAATATGGGAAAATTAAAAACGGATGATTTAATTTAATCATATAAAAATAGGTATGTCAAGAAATTTTTCGAAAGATATTTTTTGATTTTTTATCTATGGATTTTATACGGAAGGATAAAAATTCCTGATATTTTTATCTATATATCCATTCAATATTTTAATATTCATTCCGCAGGAATTCCTTGAATTGAAATATTTTGTATGATAACATAATAAAAAATTTTAAGTTTTTCATTATGGAGAATTAAAATGAATGAAAATATAGAATCAATAAGGGTTAATTTTATAAAAAATATTATAACAGAAGATATTGAAAACAAAAAAATAGAAAAAGTGATTACAAGATTTCCGCCTGAACCAAATGGCTATCTTCATATTGGTCATGCAAAAAGTATATGCCTTAATTTCGGTATTGCAAAAGATTTTGGCGGAATTTGCAATTTGAGGTTTGATGATACAAATCCTGTTAAAGAAGATATGGAATATATAAGTTCAATAAAAGAAGATGCCGTCAAATTATTTTGACAAGATGTACGATTATGCAGTTCAGCTTATAAATGCTGGACTTGCCTATGTCTGCGACCTGTCTGCTGATGAAACAAGAGAATACAGGGGAACGCTTACCGCACCGGGAACTGAAAGCCCATACCGCAAAAGAACGATTGAAGAAAATCTGGATTTATTTTTACGTATGAAAAACGGTGAATTTGGAGACGGATCAAAAGTTTTAAGAGCGAAAATTGATATGACATCTTCAAATATCAATCTGAGAGATCCTGTAATGTATAGAATAATGCATGCCGATCACCCGCACACCGGGAATAAATGGTGTATTTACCCGACATACGACTGGGCTCATGGCATCGAGGATTCAATTGAAAAAATTACACATTCAATCTGCACATTGGAATTTGAAGATCACCGTCCTTTATACGACTGGTTTTTGGAACAGTTAAAAATTCATCATCCACGTCAGATAGAATTTGCAAGGCTGAATCTCACTTTTACAGTTTTAAGCAAAAGGAAACTCTTACAGCTAGTGGAAGAAAAATATGTGTCAGGATGGGATGATCCCAGAATGCCGACAATTTCGGGCTTAAGAAGAAGGGGATACAAACCTGAAATTATTAGAAATTTTTGTGAAAAAATCGGAGTTTCAAAAGCAAACAGCACAGTAGATTTCGCTCTTTTGGAACATTGTATAAGAGAAGATTTAAATGTAACATCAAATCGATATATGGGAGTGCTTCGGCCTCTTAAGGTTGTAATTGAAAATTATCCAGATGAAAAAGAAGAAGAACTCACAGCGGTCAATAATCCAGCAGATCCAAATTCATCCTCGCGCGTTGTACCTTTTTCTAAAGTACTATATATTGAACAGGATGATTTTATGGAAAATCCTCCTAAAGATTTTTATCGTCTTGCGCCTGGTCGTGAAGTGAGACTGCGTTATGCGTATTTCATTAAATGTATTAATGTTATAAAAGATTCAAATAATAACATTATTGAGGTTCACTGCACATATGATCCTGAGACGAAAGGGGGAAATGCTCCTGACGGAAGAAAAGTAAAAGCAACCATGCATTGGGTTTCAGCAAAACACGCAAAAAAGATTGAAGTTAGATTATATGACAGACTTTTTACCTCTGAATTTGTGGAGAATGAAAAAGACAACTGGAAATCCTGCATAAACCCGAAGTCCTGTGAAGTGCTAAAAGAAAGCTTTTGCGAACCGTATATTGCAAATTTAAAATTGGATGAAAGATTTCAGTTCGAACGATTAGGATATTTTTGCGCCGACAGCAAAGACCATACAATTGAAAATCCGGTATTTAACAGAATTGTGCAATTAAAAGACGCATGGGAAAAAATAAAAAAGAAGATGGGAAATAGTATTATAAATTAATGTATGAGAAAATCAAAAACGGATGTTTTTATCTGAAAGTGCCATTAATAGGTAAGCCTTTTAAGTCAGAGATGAATTGGCACTAAAATGGAAATAAAACATATTTTTAGGTCACTATTTTTTCATTACATATCCTTTAACAACACCATTTTCATTTTTTATTTCCAAAAAGTTTTCCCCGGACATTATGCACCATGCCGGTAAATCTTTTATAAAACCCGGGTCATCTGCAAGGATTTCAAGAACTTCTCCGGATTTCATATTTTCAAGTTCCATTTTTGTTTTAATAACCGGCATTGGACAAAAAAGTCCGATGCAATCTAATGTTTTATTTATTTCCATTTTAAATCACTTTTTCAATTGGTATATTATGCATATTATATGAAAAGATTTACTTTTGATTCCCTGGCTTCAGCAAGATAAGCAGCAGCACCGGCGAATTCGTTAACATCATCAATTAAATTTTCTTTTGTAAGCCCAAGAACTCCGCAACTTGTTGTGCATGCTATATATTTCACATTAAGTTGTTTGGCAAGCTTCATGAGTTCATCAAGTGATGCCATTTTTGATTTTTTCATTAATTTTTTCATCATCCATGGACCTAATCCGAACATATTTAATTTCGTAATTGGCAAACGGGAAGTACTCATAGTATTGAACATTTTTTGAAGAATATTTTGAGATTTAGATGTAGCGATTACAGATCGTTTAAGAATATTTAAGCCCCAGAAAGTAAAAAAAATAGTTACATCCATATTGCTTGCTGCCGCGGTAGTGGCAAGGGTGAAAGCTGCAATAGCTTTATCCATCTCACCGGAAAAAAGGATAATTGTCATTTTATCTTTCATATTTCACCTCACAGACAAAATATTATTTTTTCATTCACAATAAGGGCAACTGCATCCTTTTTTCATTTTGCCTCCTTATGCTTATTTTGATAATCCTCAATAGCTCTATGGAGAGCATCTGCACCGAGGTTTGAACAATGCATTTTATTTGGCGGAAGCCCACCGAGTTCGGCTGCCACACTTTCGTTTGTTATTTTAAGCGCATCTTCAACTGATTTACCTTTAGCCATTTCTGAAACCATTGATGAAACAGCAATTGCAGCACCGCAGCCAAATGTTTTAAATTTCACATCTTCAAGTTTATTATCTTTTATTTTTACATAAAAAGTCATCATATCTCCGCAGACAGGATTCCCAATTTCTCCTATTCCATCCGCATTAGTTATTTCACCGACATTTCTTGGATTTTTAAAATGTTCTAAAACTTTATCAGAATAAAATGCCATTTCATTCTCCTTTTACTTTTCACTATTTATTTACCATGTTCATCCCTGTCATGATGATGATCATAATCCGTACCAGGTCCTGCTGCCTGCCTGGTGCCTGTTTTTAAAAAATATGCATACAACGGAGACATATCTCTTAATTTTTTTACAATCAACGGAAACTCCTGAAGAATATAATCAACATCATCAGGAGAATTATATTTCGAAAATGTCATAAGCACTGAACCCTGCGCTATTGCAGTATCAACTTTTATGGCTGATAATACATGCGACAGCTTAAGCGCCTTTGATGTACAGGCTGAACCGCTTGTTACGTTAACTCCGGCATCATCTAATAAAAGCAGCATACCTTCACCTTCAACAAATTCAACCGAAAAATTAACATTCCCGGGAAGACGTTTTAAATTATGCCCATTGAGATATATGTGTTCAATTTTATTTGGAAGTTCTGCAATTAATCTGTTTCTTAGGAGAACTATTTTTTTATTATTTTCTTCCATTTCGCTTTTTGCAATTTCACATGCTTTACCAAAACCTACTATGCCTGGAATATTCTCTGTTCCTGCACGACGCCCGCTTTCTTGAATCCCTCCATCAATCTGAGGAATAGCCCTCACACCTTTTTTTATATAAAGCGCGGCTGCACCTTTTGGGCCATAAATTTGAGAACTTGATAAACTTAATAAATCCACTCCCATTTTATACACATCAATTGGTTCAAGTCCTACTGTGCATACCGCATCCGTATGAAGCAAAATATTTTTTGCATGCACAATTTTTGATAATTCTTCAACATTCTGAATTGTTCCAATTTCAGGATTTGCATGTTGTATTGAAACCAATATCGTATCATTTCTGATTGCTTTTTCCAGTTCACCTGATGAAACTAAACCATATTTATCTACAGGAAGATATGTGATTTCAAAGCCTGATGACTGCTCCAATCTTTTTGCAGAATAAAGCACAGAAAAATGTTCTATACTTGAAACGATTATATGTTTACCTTTTTGTTTATATGCATCTGCTGCACCTTTAATTGCAAAATTATTTGATTCGGAACCGCAGGATGTAAAATAGATTTCACTCGAATTTGCATCCAGATAAACTTGTTTCATGGTTAACTGTCCCGTCCTAAAATAATTGACAACTTTTGTTACTCTGAATTTGTTTCAGAGTCTTATAAACAGATGCAGAAATAAAAAATAAAATAAAATGGTAAAATCAAAATTGAATGATTTAATTTGACCACATAAAAATATGGTTGTCAAGAGGTTTTTCTGCTGATTTGCGAAAGTATTGTTAAATAAATATGTTTGATATAACGATAAAAGAAATATGAAATCATTTTTCGCAAGTCACAAATTTAGTCGACTTAGTGGATTATCAGGAAGGGGCTATAGTGAGCCTAACGTTAATTGACAAAAAACAGGGACGGTAATATTGTTCGCTTTTGATGAAGGGCAGGGATTGAGTGAACATACTGCACCGTTTGTAAAGAAATTTAAAATGATTTTAACAATGATACGCTCATAAATTATTAACATTATCAAGTAAAATAAATTGGGAATTAAATTTAAATAAATCTTGACTATACTATTATTTATAACCTATAATTATTAAATTGACTCATTAGCTTAAATTTTTTTTTCTAAAATCATTTCAGGAGAGTATATATATGCAAGAAGAATTTATTATAGCTGATAATCTTGACCTTGCATGGAGCAACTTTGATCCTTTTTTTACTTTACCGGCAAATTGCCCATTCCATGTTGAGCGACATGATAGACCCTTAGATAGACTAAAAAGAGCGCTTTTACGACAACATAGACAACCATCTAAATATTTTTTCTCCGGGCACAGGGGTTGCGGAAAATCAACAGAGTTTAATATACTTGCTGCTGATCCTGAAATTAATAAAAAATTTCAAATTATAAAATTCTCGGTAAAAGATACTTGTGATGTTAATAATCTTAATTATGTTGATGTATTATTTTCTATTGGGGCACAATTATATATACAATATATTGATTCAGGCAAAAAACTTCGGTCTGAGCTTTATAACGAACTTGATACATGGAAAAATACTGTTGAACGGGAGACACAAACATCAGTATCTGCTGAAACTGACCTGGATATTGGAATCAAAGCTTTTTTTCTTTCAC
>JACQWU010000016.1 GCA_016209155.1 Candidatus Desantisiibacteriota bacterium
CTTATCGAACTGAAAAGAAAAGGATACGATATAAACGCACCCGGTCTTAATGGAATAGGTTACAAGGAACTATACGGATATCTGAATGACGAATACTCATTAATTAAAGCGATTGAACTTATTAAGCAAAACACAAGAAGATACGCCAAACGTCAAATGACATGGTCTAATCATATGGAAGGGATTACATGGTTTGATATTGATAATGAAACTAATTATGAAGAAATTGCGGATAGAATAATTAAGGAGATAAAATGAACATATATTTTTATATCATATTAATATCACTCGTCGGGATTCATATTCTGGACTCGTTATCTTTGTGGATGAATCTCTCTTTTCTTTCACCTGATCTTCCTGAAGAATTCAAAGATGTCTATAGCCGTTCAGAATATATGCGTTCTCAAAAATATACACGCGAACAAACTTTATTCGAAATAATAAGCTCAACTTTTGATTTATTTATTTTATTAATATTCTGGTTTTTGGGAGGATTCAACAGTCTTGATATCTGGATTCGTAATAGCGGATACCATCCAATCATAAACGGGCTTTTATATGCCGGTATTTTAATAATTGCAAAACAGATAATTACATTACCGTTTGATATTTATTCCACATTTGTTATTGAAGAAAAATTCGGGTTTAATAAAACAACTGTCCGTACATTTATTCTTGACCGCATTAAAATGTTATTATTATCGTCAATACTCGGGGGACTCATCCTTGTCAGCCTTTTATTCTTTTTTGAATGGGCGGGAGCATTTGCATGGCTCTATGGATGGGGTTTTGTAACCGTCTTTACAATTATTCTTCAATTTATCGCTCCGACTTATATTTTACCTATTTTTAATAAATTCACCCCTCTTGCAGACGGTGAATTAAAAACCTCTATTATGCATTATGCTGATTCTGTTCAATTTCCCCTGCAGGGACTTTTTGTTATGGACGGGTCAAAGCGTTCTTCTAAATCCAATGCGTTTTTTACTGGATTCGGGAAGAATAAGCGGATAGCTTTGTTTGACACTCTTATCTCGAAACACACCACCGGTGAACTTGTTTCTATTCTTGCTCATGAGATTGGTCATTATAAGAAAAAACATGTTCAAAAAAACATAATTATCTCTATAGCGGAAATGGGGATATTTTTCTTTTTGTTATCTTTTTTTATTAGTCAGCCAAAAATTTTTGATGCTTTTTTTATAAAAAACATATCAACTTATGCCGGTCTTCTGCTTTTTATGATGTTATACACACCTATTTCATTTATATTGTCTATACTAACGCAGATTTTATCAAGACTCCATGAATATGAAGCTGACAATTTCGCCGCTCAAACCACAAATGATTCTCAAGCCCTTATTAATTCATTAAAACAACTGGCTGTTACAAACCTGTCCAATCTCACGCCGCATCCATTTTATGTTTTTTTACATTATTCACATCCGCCGCTTCTGCAAAGAATTTTAAATTTGAGAAAATATGGAACCGGGATTAAAACCTAATAGTCTTTCGTTCAATTCCAAGATGCGGTCTTATCCCGATTATGCTGTAAAACAGATGAATACTTTTAATTTTTTCAACATTTCTAACTTCTTTTATTTTCGATGTCAGAAGTAAAGCCGCAAAAAATCTCAATATTGCAGAAAATAAAAGAAGAGTAAAAAATCTATTCCCGAATACCGGCGGCAGTTTCTGCAATAAGAAACCTCCTGAAATCGCACCGGCGCATAAAAATAAACCATTGAACACATTAAAATAAGCGATACATCTTATTCTTTTTGCGGGAGTTACAGCATCAAAAATAAAATTCGATGTACATAAATTAAACCCTGCCCATACAAAACCCGCTACTATCTGACATAAGATTAAAAATACCGGATCAGGGCTTATTATCCATAGAGCAGGGATAATGCAGATAATTCTGGAACAAAATTTAATTATTTTAATATTCCCTATTTTATCAGCATGCCTTCCCCACCGGCTCATTGAAATATAGACAGTTAATGTTGAAGTTGCTGTAATAACAGTATAAAGGATATAACTAAATTGTAAATTTTTAAGCAAATACACAGCAAAAAACGGGGCAACTATATTTACTGAAAAATTCATCATTGATACAAATAAAACAAATTTTGCAAAATTACTGCTTCTTATCTGTGATACAAAATCAAACAAATCAAAATAATTATCTTTATGATATTGTATTTTCGGTTCATACATCAAGCTTAAAAAATACCAGGAAATCAGTCTAAATATAAATGCTGAAATAAAAATAATGCCAAAGCCTGTAAAAACATTAATACCTTTAAAAAAATGGAGCAATAATCCTGCTGAGATGGAAGCAAAAACCATAACAAATCCCATGACTTTATTTCTCCATCCGAAATATTCTCCTCTTCTATCTTGAGACACCAGGTCGGACATAAGACTTCCCCATACAGGAGTGACAAATGCACCGAAGGAAGTATAAAACGCAACAAATAAAATAATAATAAAAATATTTGTTCCTTTATTTAAAGCTATAATACCTAAAAAAAGAAGTACGAGAGCCTGTAAAAAAACAAAAAAAGTAATTATTTTTTTCCTTGATTTCACTTTCTCGGCAATATCAGCAGTCTTAAGCTGGATCATGGATGCAAATAAATTCGGAACAGCATTAAGTATCCCTATCTGCGCTGCTGTAGCATTCAGAAGCAGAAGAAACGGAGTAAAATATTCCTGAGTAAAACCCACCATACTGCTTGCGAATATTCCATCCAGCAAGGAAAATTTCATAGTTTTATTTATTAATATATCTTTTTTATTGTTCATATTTTAAAATAATAATCTTTTAATTTTTTTTTGGCAATAGGAATGTTTTTATTCTTTACAAAAAGCAAAAAATAGTTTATATTTATACCCTTTATTACAACAACAGACAACAGATAAAGGGTATAAAATTATGATTACGGTAAACAATGTATTTTTACGATATGGACAGCGTGAACTTTTTTCTAATGTGAATATTATATTTACCCCGGGAAATTGTTACGGACTGATAGGTGCAAATGGAACAGGGAAATCAACATTTTTAAAAATCCTTTCAGGTGAAATTGAGCCCACTAAAGGTGATATTGCCATACCTCCGGGCAAAAGGGTTTCCAGTTTAAAACAGGACCAGTTCGCATTTGATGAGTACACGGTTTTAACAACTGTTCTAATGGGGCATAAAAAACTGTATGAAATCATGAAAGAAAAAGATAATATCTATGCAAAAGCGGATTTTTCTGATGCTGACGGGATACGTGTTTCAGAGCTTGAAACTGAGTTTGACGAACTAAATGGATGGAATGCCGAATCAGATGCTGTTAAACTGCTGAACGAACTGGGAATCCCTGAAAAGTTAAGCGAGATGAAAATGCAGCAACTTGAAGCAGGGCAGAAGATGCGTGTGCTTTTAGCTCAGGCATTATTCGGGAACCCGGATATTCTTTTACTGGATGAACCCACCAATCATCTTGATATTGAAACAAGTATGTGGCTCGAAGAATTTTTATGTAATTTTGAAAATACAGCTATTGTTGTATCCCATGACCGCCATTTTTTAAATAAAGTCTGCACACATGTTGCGGATATAGATTTCAGCAAAATACAGCTTTATTCAGGTAATTATGACTTCTGGTATGAATCAAGCCAGCTCGCATTAAAACAGCGGGGTGAATCCAATAAAAGAATCGAAGAAAAACGAAAAGAACTGATGGAATTTATTGCGCGGTTCAGTGCTAACGCATCCAAGTCGAGGCAGGCAACCAGCCGGAAAAAAACTCTGGAAAAACTTACTCTTGACGATATCAGACCTTCTTCAAGAAAATATCCTTATATAAATTTTGAACAGGAACGCGAATCCGGAAAAAATATTTTGCAAATTGAAAATCTGTCCAAATCAATTGACGGACAGGTAATGTTTAAAAATCTGAATATTACAGTTAATAAGGGTGATAAAATTGTTTTTGTCGGACCTAACGACCTTGCAAAGACTACTCTATTCCAGATATTAACGGGTGAAAAAGAAGCTGACAGCGGAAAATTTGAATGGGGAGTATCAATTAAAAAAGCTTATTATCCAAAAGACAATACCGAATATTTCAACACAGATTTGAATATCATTGACTGGCTCCGTCAGTATTCGGAAAACAAAGAGGAAAATTTTATCCGCGGATTTCTCGGACGCATGCTTTTCTCGGGCGAAGAATCTTTAAAACCGGTTAAAGTTTTATCCGGAGGTGAAAAAGTAAGATGTATGCTTTCGCGCGTTATGCTTATGCAGCCTAATATGCTGGTCCTTGATGAGCCAAACAATCATCTGGATATGGAATCGATTACTTCTTTAAATAAAGGTCTTGAGAGATTCAAAGGTACGATTCTATTTTCTTCTCACGATCACCAGCTTGTCGAGACCGTTGCGAACAGAATTATTGAAATAACACCAAAAGGTTATATTGACCGCGCAGATACAACATATGACGAATACTTAACCAATCCAAATATAAAAGAACAGTTAAAACAATTGTATTGATATGACCAAACTGCCAAATAGCCAATATTTAACATGGTTTAATGAAATTGAAAAGATATTATGGTCTTTTTATAAACATTTTGAAAATTTATGTTCAGAGTGCGCATTATATACAATAAGCAGTGTAAAAAACAGTTCAAGAGAAAATAGATTTAACTGGTGCTGCTGCATGATCGATAACCAGGTAAATGATAACTGGGAAACTTTGAATAATGTTCAAAGTAGATTTGATAATAACTGGTATGAAAAAATAAAAAAAAATTCTTTTGACCTGGGCAGAAACCGTATGCCGGGTAACGGCCCCTGCCCTGCTCTTGGTCCCTCAGGGTGCCTGCTAACAAAATTAAGACCCGTAACCTGCACTACCCAGCTATGCGAAAAAATGCTGATTATATTACAAAGATTAAAGATTATTCCGGGATTTAAAAGTGTGCCCCTGCAGATAGAAGACATCGTTCCGCTTAAAAATATTCTGCCGATCCTCTATGGATATCATAAAGATAAAAAAGTTAAGCTTGAAGAAAAACTGGAATATATCAAAGCAATAAAGGAACTGACAACCAGATTTGGAAGTATCGACAGGCAAATTCGCAAAAATATTATTAATGAAGTAATACTTGAGTTTAAAAAATAAAAATTTCTTTTATATTATCTATACATCTTATTTTTACTCCAATAACTTTTGAAACTTCCGGAATGCTGTAGTCATCCAGGAATTTTTTATTATCATTCAGCATTATACTGTTAATAATAATTTCATCACCCATGTCTTTGCCTTTTAGATTCTTTATTAAATCACTTCCTGTTATTAACCCGGTTACTGTTACTGTATCACCAAAAAAATAATTTTTAATTGGAAAAACTTTGATAGAAGTAAATCTTTTTAATATTTTTTTTAAATATGGATAGATTGACTCGCCGCATGCAAGGGTAGCATTTCCATTATATTTTAATTTACATCCTTTTAGCTCGTTTGCCTCGTCAAGGAGCATCCTTACAAGACCAACGCCGTTTTCGGATGCTTCAAAATTTTCATAATATGATGTTTTCGGGATATCGTAACCTGCTTTTACAAGAAATTCATCCGCAATAAACACAAAGGTGTTTTCCGATTTTTTTTTAAACTCTTTACCTTTATTTAAAACATAGTCGCAAATCTTAATGCTTTCATCTTTATTATAAGGCTTCAATCCGGTTTTATTATATTTTGTTATTCCGACAGGAACAATTGAAAGGCTTTGAACATAAGGAAACATATCCGCTAAATCCTCTACTGTTTTTTCAAGAATTTTTCCGTCATTTACTCCCGGTACCAAAACCGCCTGCGTATGAAGCTGTATCCCGCCGCCGGTAAGTTTTTGTATATTTTTCAATATATTACCTGCATCCGGATTTTTGAGGAGTTTTATCCTTACAGAAGGGTCTGTTGCATGGACGGAAATGTATAAAGGGGATAATTTCATTCTGATTATATAATCTATTTCTTTATCTTTTATACCGGAAAGAGTCATGTAACTTCCATATAAAAAAGAAGTTCTGTAATCCTCATCTTTTATATAAACGCTTTTTCTCATTCCGCGCGGCATTTGGTTTACAAAGCAGAATATACAATTATTTTTACATGTTTTAACATTATCAAAAATATTCTGAGTAAATTTAATTCCGATATCTTCAAATTCATCTTTTTCTATTTTAAATTCCCATACTTCATTTTCTACCGGTTTTAATATTTCAAGAGTAAGAAACTCTTTCGATATCTCATGGTCATATTCAATAATATCATGTATCTGTTTACCATCTATACTTATCAGGAAATGTCCTGCGTCGATCCCAAGCTCTTCTGCAATACTATCTTTAACAATTTCCGATATTTCACAATTTACCATCTATTTACTCCGAATTTTTATTGTAGGGGGCTGATTTATCAAGCCCATTTTTCAGCGTTTTCGGGTTCGATAAATCGAACCCCTACATTATTATCTAATATTCATGGTACTTCATGATGTGCTTTTATAATTGTCTGAGGAGATTTGGGTTTATCATTTGAATCAGTTGATATATCTTCAATTTTTTGAACAACATCATAGCTCTCCTTATTTATTACCTGGCCAAATATAGTATGCTTCATATTAAGCCATAAGGCTTTACCTGTTGTAATAAAAAATTGACTGCCGTTTGTCCCCGGTCCTGCATTTGCCATCGCCACAAGCCCGGGTCTGTCAAAAGTTACAGAACTTGTAACTTCATCTTCAAAATTTCCTCCCCATATTGATTCTCCACCCATACCTGTTCCTGTCGGATCTCCGCCCTGAATCATAAAACCCGGAATAACTCTATGAAATATAATTCCGTTATAATAACCTTTTTTAACAAGCCCAACAAAATTTTCACAAGCTTTAGGTGCAATATCTCTAAAGAGCCTTATTTCGATATTCCCCTGATTTGTCTCAAGAATAACTAATTCTTCTTTGATGGTTTTTTTATCCTTACCCGCATCTTTTGAATTATCATGCAAGCGTTCAACCTTTTCCTTTTTACTGCCTCCTGAGTCATCAGCGCATGCATTAATCATTAAACCTATTGCAATTAAAATAATTAACAAACTTATTTTTTTCATAAATCTCTCCTCCATTTCGTAACTACTTAAAAATATATCATAGCAAAAATACAAAAACAATATTTATCTTATTAATTCAGGTGTTTAGACTGAAGGTGGAAAGTTTCTAAGTACAACAAAAATAATTACTCTTATACATTAAAACATTTGACGATTTTTCTGAAAAATGATAAATTGTTAAAATAATAATAATAAGCAATGAGCAATGAGCAATGAGTAATGATCAATGAGTAATGAGCAATGAGTAATGAGTTTAAAATATTTTAACCCATTGCTCATTACTCATTGCTTATTTTCAGAGTTGGAATTATGAAATATAAAACCATCACAAAAGATAATCCACAAAATTTTAAAGTACGGCCTAATTTATATAATTATGAAGCAATGCGAAAGGATTTTAAATGGGAAGATATTCACAAGGAATTGGATTTTCTGCCCGGCGGAGGATTAAATTTAGCTTATGAAGCCATTGACCGTCATACCAAAAACGATAAAAAAAATAAAATTGCTTTAATATGGGACGGCAAAAATAATAAAGAAGAAAAATATACTTTTCAAGACATGTCAAGGCTTTCAAATCAGTTTGCAAATATACTTGATAGCCTTGGGGTAAAAAAAGGCGACCGGGTATTTACATATCTGGATCGTGTACCTGAATTATATATAAGCATAATTGGTATTGCTAAAACTGGAGCAATTATCGGACCGCTGTTTTCAGCTTTCGGTACGGAAGCTATAAAAGACAGACTGTCTGATAGTGGTGCTAAAGTTCTTATTACTTCACCGCAGCTATTGGCAAATGTTGATGCTGTTAAAAAAGACCTGCCCGAACTTAAACATATTATTATTGTCAATAAACATAATGTTCCATACTCTCCGAAAGAAAATGAAATAGTTTATGAAAAAGCCATGGCTGGTGCCAAAACAGAATATAATATATGCAGCACTGATAAGGAAGATTTTTCCATAATGCATTATACTTCGGGTACCACCGGAAAACCAAAAGGTGCGGCTCATGTACATGAAGCCATCGTCGGCCACTATGCAACCGCTAAATATGTACTGGATCTGCACAGTGAAGATATTTACTGGTGCACTGCTGATCCGGGCTGGGTTACCGGAACTTCATACGGTATTTTCGGACCATGGGCAAACGGTGTTACTCAGCTGGTCAGCGAAATCGGATTTCAGGTTCATCATTGGTATGATCTCATTTCTAAATATAAAGTTACAGTATGGTATACAGCTCCCACTGCTATCCGAATGCTTATGAAATACGGAGAAAAAGAAGTAAAAAAACATAATTTAAGTTCCCTTCGTTATATCAATAGTGTCGGAGAGCCGTTAAATCCCGAAGCTGTTATATGGAGTAGGGAAGTATTTGGAATGGCGTTTCATGACAACTGGTGGCAGACTGAAACCGGTTGTATTCAGATTGCTAATTATGCGGTGCAGGATATTAAACCCGGATCAATGGGACGTCCCTTCCCCGGAGTTAAAGCCGCAATCATAAATGATAATTTCACACAGGAATTACCAGCAGGAGAAGAAGGTCATCTTTGTTTAAAATATCCCTGGCCATCTATGTTCCGCACATACTGGAATAAAAAAGATTTATATAATTCCCGTTTTAAAAATGGCTGGTATATAACCGGAGATAAAGCACGAATGGACAATGAAGGATATTTTCACTTTGTCGGACGGGCGGATGATGTTATGAATGTTGCGGGACACCTTGTTGGACCTTTTGAAGTTGAGAGCGCTCTTGTTGAACATCCGGCAGTAGCTGAAGCAGGGGTTATCGGAATTCCGGATCCTATCCGGATGGAAGTGGTAAAAGCATTTGTATCGCTTCGAGAAGGATTCGAACCATCGGAGAAATTAAAACTGGATATAAAAAAATTCGTGGCAGAAAAACTTGATGCCAATGCAGCGCCAAAAGAAATTGAAATTTTAAAAACTTTACCCAAAACACGCAGCGGTAAAATTATGCGCCGCCTTTTAAAAGCAAGAGAATTGGGACTGCCTGAAGGCGATACTTCAACATTGGAGGAATGAACTGTATACTAATTATCCTTTGCCCCCTCAGTGATCCATAATCTTATCATTTTATAATCTGTGTCTGTAACTTTCCAGAATACACCTCCGGCATGAGTAATATTTCCGTTTATATTGTTTCTCGTTTTTAAAAGCACAGGGCTCATATCAGGATTTTTCTTATAATCTAATGCCATATCTTTTATCCCTCTTTTACTCCATATTTTACCATTTACTATAACAGATGAACCGTTGTAGGATGTCAAATCGAGAGAATTGCTGTGATCAATAACAGTTGAAGGTTCCCCTTCAAAGTCGGATTTGGTTACTATCCTCGTCCGCGTCTCGCCGGGAATATGGCATGGAGCGCATTTATTCCTGAATATGGGCAATATATGTTTTTTAAAACTTAACCGCATCGAAGGATAAGACGAATGTGTGCTTTTTCCGGCGCCCCATAATGCACCCCTTGTCCCCATATAAGAGTGATGCATGCTGCAGCTCATCCTTGAATCCGGGTCGGTAGAACCTCCTATAGGAGCTATAGTAACCATGGGTCTGACATTGAAAACCCGTTTCATCAGTATAATAAAGCGGTTCAGTCATTCCGCCGTGACTGATAACGGCATAAGGATTGCTCGCAATCGGGGCGTATGTCCAAAAATTTCCGACTTCGTTACTGGTCATGCTTATCACATTACCATCAATGTCCTGCAATATTACCTCTCCTTCCTTCAGCGGTTTTCTTCCTGCCCGGTCCTCATAAAGGGTCCCTGATGCAGTAAAAACAACGGAAGCTTTTCCTCCGGGGCGGTGGCAGGCTCCGCACTCTTCTCCCGCATTATGTGTTCCCCTTCCGGGACCGTTGTCTTTTCCGGGAATATGCCCGGATGGAACCGGTTGCAATTTACGACCATCAGATGAAAAATTTAAAAAGTCGTAATTTTCCGCAAAAGTAAAAGCAGGACATAAAACCAGTATTATTAATAATATAAAACTTTTAGTCATCACAATATCCTCCATTTTCTTATTCGGTTATAATTTGTCCCGTATATAAATCCACCAAATAAGTCCTTCCTGTATCTTTATTAGTACGCGGCGCACCAATTAACAACCTGCCGTTTTTTACTGCAAGAGATGTCCCATAACCCTGGCTATTTTCATATCCTTCAAATATTGTGGAGTTTACAAGTGTAGAAGAGGAGTTTATATCCCTGCCATATAAAATATAAACTTTACCGGCGAGTGTCAAAGTGCCTGTATCAGCTAATGGCGCGCCTACAGCAAAGTCAGGTTTTTGATCACAATCTATGTCACCTACACAAGCTATAGAGAAACCAAATCTGCTGAAAAGTGATTCCCCATCGATTCTAACCACCAGATCAAAAGACGATGAATCAACATTAATTGTTCTGTTTCCAATACCGCCTTTTACTATATAAATACTCCCTGTATCTCTATTCCCGTTAACAACCGCGTTTGGCGCGCTAATAATGATTTCAGTCATCTATATTGTCACCATTAATATCTCCGGCTTCCGCACTCCAGCCGAGCCCTTTATTTATTGAGGATGCATAAATGGCAATCTTGCTGGTAAAATAGGGAGCGAGATAAACATATACTGCACCGCCCTGGTAAATGGAAGGATCATTTGTATTAAACGGAGCACCCACAATTAAGTCTCTTTTTCCATCACCATTCAAGTCGCCTGCTGAAATAAAAAATCCAAATTTATCCATTGCCCCTTCGCCTGAAAGTTTTGAAATAATTTTTTTGCTGCCTTTATAGCCTTTATAAACTATAACGCTTCCGCTTAAAGACACATCCGGACCACCTCCGTTGATAGCTCCAACAGCAAAGTCTTCTCTGCCGTCTCCATCGGTATCTCCTATATTTTTAAATGAAAATCCATAATTGTCATCGTCTGACAAAAGCACAAAAGGACGGGGAAAAAATCTCCCGTAAGTATTTCCCATGTATACGAGTATAGCGCCCGATTTTAAATGTAAATTTGCATAAGGCGCTCCTATTATTTCATCATCAATGCCATCACCATCAATATCGATAAATCCTACAGATTGACCTTGTTTGCTTCCAACAAGTGTTATCCCATCTGCATAACTTAAAGCATCAAAACAAAATAAAACAAAAAAAGTAACTGAGCTTATGATTAAAAAATATTTTATAAACATATTTCCCCCTTTATCGAATAAAACAGGGGATGCAAATATTATTAAATTGCATCCCCATTACAATTTGCTCACTTTACTAATTTATGTTCAGCAAAAATCCTTTGCTTATTGCCGTTCCAACACTATCCGTCACTTGCACTGTAAAGCTAAATGAACCGGGAGTTGTCGGCCTGCCGCTTAAGACTCCGGCGCTTGAAAAAGTTAAACCGTCCGGCAGAGCTCCTCCTGTCAGCGACCATGTATAAGGTGTAAGACCGCCGGTTGCAAAAATGTTCCTGGAATAATTTACTCCAACAATTCCTGCAGGCATAGGACTGGTTGTAGTTATTCGTAATGGAAGAGCATTGATTGTCATAGCAAAATTCATAGTTGCGATTGTTCCAAGACTATCCATTACCTGCACTGTGAAATTAAATGTACCAAGAGCTGTAGGCCTGCCGCTTAAGACTCCGGCGCTTGAAAAAGTTAAACCGTCCGGCAGAGCTCCTCCTGTCAGCGAAGCGACCAGGTATAGGGGGTAAGACCGCCGGTTGCGAAAATGGTCTTCGAAAGATTTGCTCCGAGTAATCCTCCGGTTAATGGACTGGTTGTGGTTATTCGTAGAGGAAGAGTACTGACTGTCATTGTAAAACTCGCAGTTGAAATGGTTCCAAGACTGTCCATTACCTGTACTGTGAAGTTAAATATACCAGGAACTGTCGGTCTGCCGCTTAAGACTCCGGTACCTGAAAGAAGTAAACCATTCGGAAGGCTTCCTCCTGCCAGAGACCAGGTATACGGGGTAAGACCGCCGGTTGCTAAAATAGTCCTCGAATAGTTTACTCCCACAATTCCTGCAGGCATTGGACTGGTTGTAGTTATTCGTAGAGGAAGAGTATTAATTGTCATAACAAAATCCTTGGCAGAAATGGTTCCAATACTATCTGTCACCTGCACTGTGAAGTTAAATGTACCGGGAACTGTCGGCCTGCCGCTTAAGACTCCGGCGAGTTACAGGTATGCCGCTTAAGACTCCTGTACCTGAAAGGAGCAAACCGGCCGGCAGGCTGCCTCCTGTTAAAGACCAGGTATAAGGGATAAGACCACCGGATGCTAAAATAGTCACGCTGTAGCTTGTTCCTGCTATTCCAACCGGTAGCGGGCTTAATGTTGTTATAACGAGCGGATCTACAATAAGTAAAGATAAAGGTTTAGTTGCAACCAATCCAGCTCCATCTGTAACCTGAACTGTAAAATCAAATGTTCCTAAAGCAGCCGGTATACCGCTGATAATACCAGAGCTGCTCAAGGTCAATCCTAAAGGTAATGCTCCGGCTGACAAAGACCACATATATGGCAGATAACCTCCTGTAGCAGCAAGTGTCTGACTGTAAAGAATAGTTCTCACCCCAAATGGCAGTGATGTTGTCGTAATAACGACAGGCGTTCCAACCATAGCGGTGTTTGAAAATCCCGAATCAGCGGATTTATTAGGGAAACCGATTGCGGGAGCAATGTATATTTCGGTATCACCAACAAGGTTAGAAGCAAATATTCTATAATAATATGTTGTCCCATCAATACCAGTGTTATCTGTGTATGCCGTCTGGTTTTTTGCAACAACAAAGGTTGTTAAGTTTGCTGTAAATTTCGGATTCGTCGCTCTTTGAATCGTAAATCCAGTTTCATTTATAGAATTATCGTTCCATGTCAGATTAATTTCCTGCGAACCGGCAGATCCGTATGCAGTCAGGTTTGAAGGTGTCTCCGGCGCAACCGCCAAAACTAACGAATGCATCATATCCATTTCTTCATGAGCCAATATATGGCAATGCCAGACATATTCCCATCCAAAGTTGACATAGTGATTAGTAACAGTAACAGGTTCTCCGGTTGGAGTAATAAATCCACCCGGTACAGTTTTTAAAAGATCTCCCTCTTGCATTGTAGGATCAATCAGACGAACACTGTTTGGAACCTGGAATGGTAGATTATTTGGAAGAATCGGTCTGAACGCAATTATTGTATCCTCCAGCGGGCTCACTCTGAAGGTTTCCTTCCAGCCAAGTTCATTTGCGTCAGGCGGTCTGATAGCGCCGTCCCAACCAACTCGATTAATCAATTGAGCGTTAAATAAATGTGTATGTATTGTGTGTGTATCAACACCATTATGTGTGATTTTCCAAATCTGTGTTCCATCGTCTAATGTCCCGATAGGAGTTCCATATGTTGTTCCTTTGACTATTTCAACAGGCGGAGATGCATAACCGTAGAGGATAAAATTTTGAACTCCAGCCTGTGTCATAGGTAATTCAACCCCTAACATACCGCTCATACGTCCATAATCCATATCATAAGCTTCGCCCATTTCGTCCTGCATAGCCTTCGGCTCTAATGGTAACGTTACAATTGAACCTGAAACGGTTTTAAAAGTTAAAAAGTTGTCTTGAATTCGTACATAAGTATCAACCGGAAAAGTTGTGTCGTATGCACTGTTATATCTGGCATCCGGCACAATGATCTCATCCTGGGACACTTCAAAAACACCCCTCTTCGTTCCGGTCCTGGCAAACACTGACTCTAAATTTGCCAGATCGTATGATGGAGCCGGGGATGAAGCAGATACCCTGATTTGCATAATAGTTCGTATGTTTGGGCCATAACCTGGTTGTGTTGCAGGGGTTCCACCTTCACCTGTCAGGTCTGGATTACCTGTATAATAATCATAACGCGGGTCAAGGGCAGGAAACGCGGCAGGAGCATCATTGTAAAGAATGAGCGTCTTACCGGCAAATGCCGAGAAATCTATAATTACATCAGCTCTCTCGGCTGTTCCTATGAGAAGCGCATGATCTGTAACATTCCCAAAATTAAATGTTGTTGGTACCATGTTCCATGCAACCGGCTGGTTTGGGACTAATACCGGCGCAGGTAAAAATCCTCCTTCAGTTCCAATCTGAATAAATGATGGGCCTCTTGTTGCAGGGTCGGGAACACCGCCTGCTCTGCCATCAATTGGCCAATCCCCCGGAAAACCGGCAGTCTTTGCCGCAGGTACCATCCTGACTTCAGTATTAACTCTACCGTCAGCAGTTGTAACACCAGGATCTGCCACATAAAGCTGAAGGTTTATAAACCGGTCATTGCACGCATTACGGACCGTAGTGCCATCGTCCGAAAGGATTTACCCCTGTAATATCACCCGGATTCTGTGCAGGCACATAAACATGAGGATACCAGAGATCACCTGTCATTGCAATACCAGGCATTGAACCCCACTTCCATGTGGGATCCTGAAAACTTATTGTAGTCGAATCCACAAATGTTTTATCCTGAATAACCAAAGGGATACCTATATCAGGAAGAACCTTTAATAATCCAGGATTTACACCGGAGTTGTTTGTGCCGTTTATCAAATCCTGTTCAACCTGATCTGTTATTAAATAACCGGCGGCCTCGCCCGCATAAACATTAAGACGGGTAATCCCGAACGCATGATCGTGATAAAACATCAGCCTGGCGCTCTGCTGGTTAGTATAATAGAATGTCATCGATCCGTCCCCCGGATCCGGCATATCCGGAACATTTACAACACTCACACCCTCTGGATAAGATGTCATTTCATCAGCAGGTGTAATCCATTGGTGCGGTGTTCCATCGCTAATCCACACAGAATTATTACCATGAAGATGAATCGTTGCGCGATTTTCCGTATAATTTTCTTTCATCCCGGGCATCCCAGGCATATCTATAGGGCCCATACCCGCTCCCATAACACTTTTATCTACCGGAAGAAAAAGGTTGCCATCAGCGCCTGTGGGAAGCATATTAGTAAACTTGATCCGCACCGGCCTATCCTTACCGGATACGATCAAAGGACCAAGATAATGTACAGGCGACGGCATAATTGTATTTTGGCCATTAGAATCAGTTCCGTTATTTAACTGTACATAACCTCGCAGTTTAGTGGCTGGAAGGTCTGAATGCATTTGTTCTGAATATTCGACTAACCCGATTTCGTAATAATCAGATCCATGAAATGTAGTAGTGTCTGCATTCGCAATAGAAATATATTGCCCAAGATTATTAGCACCGGCAGCTCCTAAACGCGGCAATGAATCAATAAATTTCCTTATGCCTCCGGAAAGTGAACCGGGTAATCCGCCAATAATTGCTGTAGCTTCAACACCTACACCGGTAGCATCCGCAATAGTAATAATAGGAGCGGTATATCCACTGCCGCCATTCGTAACAATGATGCTAGTTATAACCCCATTTGCGACTATTGCTTCTGCTCTTGCACCTGTGCCAGTACTATAAACATCTGAAATTTCTACAACCGGAGATGTATAATTCATACCTCCATAAGCAACAATAATACTGGTAATCGGGCCTTTAGGCATCGGACTATTAGCCCAATTCGGATTTGGTCAGAAATAATGCGGGATTCCGGCGGGAACAGGCATGGTCATTTCCTCCTTACTCACTTTAAGCTGAGAAGATGGTTTCCCCTGTCCTGATTCTCTGAATCGTTTTGCCGCTTCTTTCCTTTTTTGAGAGAATTCTATTTTTCTTTTTCTACGCTCCATAATAGAAGCTGAATCATGGCTTTTCTGCAACTGTACAGGTTCCTGTGATTGCGCAATAATGCTGCTCGATGTCCATAAAATACCAATTGCTAAAAAGAATATAACTAATAATTTTTGCTTGTTCATATTTATCTCCTTTCATTATTTTTAATACAATGTTTAGATTTTTTTATAAAAATTTCCATTTTGAAAACTTTTGACATGGCTAAAACGGTGGAGCCAACGCAAAGTAAGGGCAAAAAGGGAAGTATTTAGAATTAATATATGCCTCAAACAATTTTAAATTTTCAAATACTATAAGGATAAATTGGTAAAAGAAGACTGTTTTTAAAAACATAATCATCTGGCTAAATTGACACAACGGACATACAGGTATATTTGACCCTATAGGAATGTCGTTTGAGTTATTAGACTGAGGTTGATTATTTTTATGCATCACCGATAAATGAAACGGGGAATATGTTAGTAAGTATAGACTGCAATAAATGATTAAAATTAAAGCAGCATTATTTTTTGTGTACATCATTTTCTTCCCTCTTTAGTATTTAATTTTATAATAATTATATATTTTATAAAAAAATATATCTATTGCCTAAATCTGCTTTATATTGACTTTATTCCACCTTACATCAAATTAAAATTAAAATTACAGTTGACATAAATTTATTTTTTTGGGAAAATAAATTGATTATATAAAAATTAATATAAGGATAAGTTAAAAGATGTCCTCTCTAAAAAACAAGATTAATATGTCTATCAGATCAAAACTTATTAGTATGTTTTTGGCGGTTGCATCCATTCCTTTGGTATTTATCAGCGTTTTAACTTTTACTAACTATAGAAATTCATTAGAAGTTAGCAGGATTAGCCAGCTGAAAAATATTGCCGCCTTAAAAGCTGATAAAATTGAAACATATTTTGAAAGATTAAAGGAAAAAATAAAAATAGCCCAAAGCTTCTACAATATCAGGAAAAATCTTCCTATCATGTCCCGGCTCTCCAATTATCCGTCTAATCCTGAGTTTATTTCCGCTAAGAAAACGCTGGATGAACAATTAAAACAGGTACAATCAATTTTATCGCTGTCCGATATTATGCTGGTTAATACTGAAGGCAATATTATTTATGCAAGCGATCCTGACCATTATCAAAAAGAATTTTTAAATCCTTTTTCCTATCAAAAAGCCTTCAGGGAAGGAAAAAATAAAATTTATCTTTCTGATATTTTTTCAAACAAAACAAAAAGGTATAAACCGGTAATGCTGATTACTGCTTCTGCTTCAGATCTCACCGGTGCTTTTGCGGGAGTTATCGCATTTGAAGTGGATTTGATTACTTTTTATAAAATTGTTCGGGATACGACTGGACTCGGTAATACCGGGGAAATATTACTTGGTAAAAAAATAGATAATAAGATAATATTTTTAAATTCCTTACGGCATGATCCTAAGGCTGCCCTTACAAGGAAGGTACAAATAGGAGAATCACTTGGCGGACCGATCCAGGAGGCAGCTCAGGGGAAAACAGGTTCAGGGCAGTTAATAGATTATCGTGGAAAAAAAGTTATAGCAGCATGGAGATATATTCCCGCTTTAGGCTGGGGGATAGTTGCAAAAATTGATACCGAAGAGGCATTTGCCGAAGCGATAAATTTACGAAATATCACAATAATAACTCTTTCTATTATTTTTGTTTTGGGCGGTATAATAGCATTTCCCATTGCCCAGCTTATTTCCAAACCGCTAAAAAAGCTTTCCATGGATGCTGAGATAATCGGGAAAGGAAACCTTGATTATAAAATTTCCATTAATTCAAATGACGAAATCGGCCAGCTTTCAAAATCACTGGAGAAGATGGCACATGATTTAAAAAAAACAATTGCTTCACGCGATAAATTGGACGGGGAAATCACTATACGCAAACAGATTGAAAGGTCATTAAAACTCACAACGCATAAATATTTGGCTATTTTACAAACTTCACAATCAGGTTATATGCTCTGTAATATGGAGGGGAAAATAATAGAAGTTAATGATGCCTATTCCCAAATGACCGGATATAATAAAGACGAACTGCTAAAAATGTATATAAGTGACCTGGAGCCGGATAGAAACTCTGAGGAGATTTATTCCCGGATAAAACTAATCCGTGAAAAAGGACATCTCAGGTTTGAACACCGTAATCGCTGTAAAGACGGCACAATCAATGAATTTGAAATAAATACAGCTTATCTGGATATAGACAGTGGATTTGTGGCTGTTTTTATGCAGGATATTACCGAGCGTAAAAAATCTGATAGAATAAAACAATCTCATATACGAATGCTGGAAACCGGCAATAAGGAAACAGCTTCCTTAGATGAAATCCTGCAAGTTACGCTTAATGAAATAGAAGCGCTGACAAATAGCAACATAGGATTTTATCACTTTTTGAATGAAGACCAGGAAACACTATCACTTCAGCAATGGTCTACAAATACCATACAAAAAATGTGTACCGCAGAAGGTAAAGGCAGCCATTACCCTATTTCTAAAGCTGGAATATGGGTGGATTGCGTTCGTAAAAAACGCCCTGTAATTCACAATGATTATGAATCTATGCCAAACAAGAAAGGATTGCCAAACGGTCATGCCCCGATAATAAGAGAAATGATTATTCCAATAACAATGAGTGATAAAATAGTGGCTATAATAGGGGTCGGAAACAAAGCAACTGATTATAATTTAGCTGACATTGAGATTACATCTATTTTAGGTAATTTTTCATGGGAAATCGTAAAACGCAGACGGGCTGAGGATAAGCTTCATGAAAGCGAAAAAAACCTTAGACGTTCCAATGAAAATCTGGAGCAGTTCGCATATGTCGCTTCACATGACCTGCAGGAGCCGCTCAGGATGATGGCAAGTTTTTCAGAACTTTTGAAGCAGCGTTATAATAATTTACTTGACAAAGACGCAGATGAATTTATAGAATATATTGTTGACGGAGCAAAACGTATGCAAAGGTTAATAAATGACCTTTTGACATATTCCAGAATAGACAATATTGGTAAATCTGTAGGAGAGATAAATTGTAACCTGCTAATCGGTAAGATAATTAACAGCATGATACCCGCAATAGATGCAAGTAAAGCAATAATAACCTATGATCAACTTCCGGTTTTGACAGGGAATGAAAGTAATTTTATTCAACTATTCCAGAATCTTATAGGGAATGCTATAAAATTCCACGGGTCAGAGCCGCCCCGCATTCATATAAGCGCGGTGAAAAAACCTGATGAATGGCTTTTTTTGGTAAAAGATAACGGAATAGGAATAGAATCGCAATATAAAGACCGGATTTTCCTTATATTTCAGCGTTTGCACGGAAGGGATAAGTATCCCGGTACAGGAATAGGGCTTGCGATATGTAAAAAAATTATTGAAACATTAGGAGGCAGAATATGGGTGGGCTCTGAGGAAAATAAGGGATCCGCTTTTTATTTTACTCTTCCCATAAAAGGAGGAATCACAAATGAATAATGAAGATCATGTGTATCCTATAGAAATCTTACTTGTGGAGGATAACCCTGCTGATGTGCGTCTTACCACTGAAGCGCTCAAAGATGAAAAAATTTTAAATAATTTGTACGTTGTTACGGATGGTGTGGAGGCTATAGACTTTCTTCATAAAAAAGGCAAATATTCGAATGCTGTGCGTCCCGACCTTATTTTATTAGACCTTAATCTCCCAAAGAAAGACGGCAGAGAAGTGCTTAAAGAGATAAAAAATGATGACGATTTAAAAATTATACCGGTAGTGGTGCTGACAATATCAAAATCAGAAGTAGATATATTAAAATCATACAACCTGCACGCAAACTGCTACATAAATAAACCTGTTGATCTTATAGAGTTTATAAAAGTAACAAAGTCCATCCAGGAGTTCTGGCTCACAATTGTTAAACTGCCGCCTAAGAACCAATGAATATGGAGTAGAAATGGGAAAAATTAATTTTAATGTTTTAATGGTTGAAGATAATAACGGAGACGCAAAGCTTGTGTCCGAGATGCTTAAGGGCTATATCCCTGTATCTTTCAAAATGTCACGCACCAACTGTCTTGAAAAAACTTTAAAGATACTAAAAGAAGAAAAATTTGACATCATTCTTCTTGATCTTGACCTGCCTGATAGCCATGGGCTTGTTACTCTGGGAAAAATTATCAGCATGAATTATAGAATTCCTATTATAGTATTGACAGGATTCGATGATGATGATACCGGTATAAAAGCGATGCAGATGCAAGCCGAGGATTATCTGATCAAAGGGTATATCGACACGAATTTACTTGTCCGCAGTATCCGGTACTCAATTGAAAGAAAATCGGTGAAGGAAAAACTGGAGTTAAGCAAACAGCAGTATAAATCTCTTGCCGAAAATGTGCCTTCAATTTTAATCCGGTATGATAAAAACCTGCACATTAAATACCTTAGTCCTAAAGCTGAAACAATTACAGGGATACCTTCTAATAAATTTATAGGGAAAGCCAATAAAGAAATGGGGATATCCGAATATTTATGTGTGCTTTGGGATAATGCAATAAAAGATGTTTTTAAAATAGAGCATAGGAAAAGTCTTGAATTTGATTTTCCATCAAAAAACGGACTGAAAACTTTTTATATGACTTTATCCCCTGAATTCAGCTTAAAAGGAATTATAGATTATGTTTTGTGTGTTTTAACGGATATAACTGAGCGTAAGCATGCTGAAGAAATTCTAAAACGCGATGTAGAAATATTTGAACGTCTTGTCAATGAGAGGTCGCAGGAATTAGCGGAAACTCTAATCGAACTTGAAAAAACAAAACGGCTTTCAGAGATAGGTACTTTAGCCGCAACTATAGCCCATGA
>JACQWU010000057.1:0-1607 GCA_016209155.1 Candidatus Desantisiibacteriota bacterium
TCTGCTTTCACAGGATGCGTATATTTTTCATTTAATAATTTTTCTTTACCTGGATTGTTTTTTTATTTTTTTTTTTTACAGAATTGTGAACCTGCATCTTCCTTTCCTGATAATTGGCGTGCCCACATCCTTCGATTAGTTCCATTGTGCGGTAGATGGCATGCAGAACAAACTCCTGCTGATCCCGCAGTCTGTGAAATTATGTTTACTGCCAGAGGAGCAGTAATATTTAAATCATGCTCAGTATTGACTACCAATTTCTTATCCTTATGACAATCAAGACATAAGCTTGATTTATTATCATTTTTTAATTTTAAAAAACTATTATTAAAATCCCCTTCTACATTCTGAGTATGCTCTTCTTCCATATCTTCTTTATCAGGGCTCCATTTATGAACATTATGACAGGTATTACAAAAAACTTTTTTCTCCGCTGCTTCCTTTTTTAGTCCCAGTTCCGGATATAAGGGTAAACTGGTTTTCCCGTCACCTATATTTTTTAAAGTTACATTTGTAGGATGTGTATATCCTCCTATCAGTTTTTTTTCACCCGGTTTTCCTTCCGCATGACAGCTCAGGCAAAATTGCTGGATTAAATCTCCGCTTCTATCAAGTGATCGTGCCCATTGATGAGAAAAATGGCAGGCACTGCATAATCCGCCTTTTGTTACATTCTCACCGCGTAAATTACTTGCAAAAGGATTAGTAATTGCCAAATTATGATCACTCGATTTAACAGTCAATTTATCCGAATGACATTTAAGGCACATGCTGTTTTTTTGATTTTCCATAATTAAAAGCTGGGTATCCTTAACACTTTGATGCGGTTTATGGCATAAGGCGCAGATTATTTCCCCATTTTCTCCCAATTTACCTCCGGCATCAAATATCTCTTTTGATATCTTCGCATTGACCGGTTTCTGCCCTACAGGATGTTTCATGGCAGTTACCGTATTATCTTCCTCTTTTATTAATTTTGATTTATGACATAGATTGCATATTTCTGAATTCTGATTGGTCTCAATTAAAACCGGTGTCCCCTTTGTACCTTTATGTATATTATGACAGCTGCTACAGACCAATACTCCGTCTTTCCCAACCTGCCCGCCCTTTTTAACAGCTTCTTCTAAAACCGTATCTTTTGGTACGAGCATAATCGGATGCATGCCTTTTGATTCTGCTTGTTTAATCCCATCCGCATATTTCTCTTCATGACATTCTTTGCAAAGTATAGAATTCATATTAGTTACTCGTAAAATCTTGCCGTCATTTCCATCTGAACTTGATTCATTTGCAGCATTATGCGGCATATGGCACGAAAAACACATTAATTTTCTATTTTTATCAAAAGGAATTTTTGAAACCGGCTTCATATTGTCAGTAGCAGGCAGATCAACAGGATGGGTCCCCTGATTATTTTGCATTTTCCCTGTGCTTATCTTATCTTTGTGGCATTTCTTGCATAAAAAATTTATATAATTTTCATCTGAATTCCCAATATACTCAAGCAATGAAGTGTTTTTTACAGCTGCATGCGGATTATGACAGCTTCTGCAAATGACTCTTCCGTCTTCAGTCTTAATTGCACTACGTCCATTATCCCATTT
>JACQWU010000057.1:1650-12830 GCA_016209155.1 Candidatus Desantisiibacteriota bacterium
CTTAGCTATAACATCAACCGGATGAGAATCCATTCCCGGCCCATGGCCTGACACACTTGGATTATCTTTATGGCAGGCTTCACATAATTCCGCAGATTTATCACCTGAACTTGTTCCCCTGGATAAAACAAGCATTTTTTCAAATGGGGAGCCGTGTACAATATGACACGATTCACATATAACCTGATTGGATTTTTCCGTACCAATCTGACCGCCATTTTCAACAATCTTCTTTGAAATAACAAGGGAATTAACATCAATAGGATGTGTTCCGGCAGGCTTCCCCCCTAATTTACTAACATGACACATTTTGCAGAGTATGGAATTATTATTTGGGAAACGTAAGAACGTTCCTTTTTCAATATCAACTGCTGTTTCTGTTTCTAATCCTCCATGTGCAGAGTGACATGTCCCGCAGTATAATTTTTTATCTTTATCCAAAGGAAAATTTTCCGGAATTTTAATTTTGTCGGAAGGAATAACATTTACGGGATGCCGTGTTTCAATATATTTTCTTATCTTGCTTCTTGAATCAAGAACTGAACCGTCATGACAACCATAACAAATATCTTCATCAGCAGCAAGACGAACCTCTATATCTTCAAGGAGTAAAACCCCCATTTTTCTCAATTGTTCTATTTCATACGCTTCATAAATCCAGCGAGAATGGCACATCGCGCATGCTCTTTTTTCAGCTTCTGATGCAGCAAATATTCGAATTTGAATCATGCATAAAAAAAATATTATTAAACAAAGTAAAATAGGATTAGTCTTTATATATCTATTAATCATAAAGAGAATTCTTCCACTATTTCTATGAAACACACTAATCTAGAATTTTCATTTTTGTAACAGTATTTGCAAACATCTCTGTAATATATAGATTATCCTGATAATCAATTGCTATCCCGCAGGGGGTATTAAATTTTTTCATTTTTCCAAATTCATTTCCAACAATACCTATCAATACTCCATCCTCATTAAAAACCTGTACAACTCCTGTATATAAGTCAGTAATATATACTCTTTTTTTAGTATCCAGAGCCACACCTTTGGGTCTGAAAAATGTTCCTTCCTTAATCCCAAATTGACCTATTGAATGAAAATAATCCCCTTTAGGAGAGAAAGCCTGTACACGGGCATTAATCACGTCAACTATATATATTTTACCAATTCCATTTGAACTCATTAAAAAAGGATAGCGAAATTCTCCCTCACGAAAACCATTTTTCCCCCATTCGGATATATATTCAAATGTGTTTTTATTATAAACAACAATCCTATGATTATCATTATCTGAAATATATAATTTATCTTCTAATATTAAAACATCTGTTGGATCAGGTTCTTTTCCGCCTTCTCCCATTTCCTTTATTTTAAAAGAATTAATATATTCACCGGTATTTGAAAATATCTGCACTCTGTGATTCTGGCTGTCAGCAACATATATTTTCTCTTTTTCATCTACAGTAATACCGACAGGGTATAAAAAATCACCCTGATTTTTCCCTTTTCTCCCAAATTGAAATTTAAAATCTCCATTTGCTCCAAATACAGCTACACGATTATTAACTCCATCCATCACATAAATATTTCCTGATTTTCCAACAGCAACATCACTTGGCTGGTTCAGCAGTAAATTTGACGGACCTTTTATAATATTTTCTGTTCTGGTCTTAATTATATTGGCAGCTTCTGCCATAGAAGTAAAACAATAAAATAAAATAAGGATATTTAAATATAAAAATAGTTTACCGTTTAATTTCATATAAAAACAAAACTCCTTAGAAATAATTTTTTAGCAAAAAAGGAGGTATTAAGATATTTTTTATCTTTTACCTCCTTTTTCAATTTAATTATACGTAATAACTGTCAGCAATTATTTATTATTAAACCAAATCTGTCCAAGTTTTCTGATTCTAAATGTCATATTCTTATATTTAGGATCACGACTGTAATATTTAAATAATCCTGCGGCTTCAGTTTGCACTAAATCTTTAACCCTTGCGCTTGTAAAACCAAGAGCTTTATAAGGTAATTGGCTGTCTGATTTGTGACAATCAATACAGTCAGATCCAACACCATCAATATTTCCATGAATCTTTGCTTTTATTCCTGCCTGCTGATCAGGTGTAAGCTTGTTTCTCATCTTCAAATATTCTTGCGGATATGGATCATCTGTTAATGATACCATCATAACAAACCTGCCATTTTCTTTTATATAAGGAGAAATTTTAAAACCATATTTTTCGTAGATATCCTTCTCTGTTAATTTTTTCTGAGGACCTGTCGGACGATTTAAACTTTTTGATTCCAATTTTAATAGATCAGCAATAGTTCTTTCTGTCCCGTCATACCAGCGATAACCTACTTTCTCCTTATTTAAACGTTCTTTATAATGGCATGTCTCACAAGCTATAAAAATTTTATGAAAATTAAACATAGCTCTTACCACCCTGCTTTTTTTATGCGGAAGTGAACCATGACAATCTATGCAAAATGATTTTGCGGTAGATGCACCTTCAGGTTGAGGTATAGGATTGACTAACTCGCTTTCATTATTATGAAAATGGCGACTAATTTCACTATCCCTAAAAACTTTATCCTGATTCATCTGTTTCTCTTCAGGAGTGTTTCCACCAGAAGCATGCTCCGTATCACTATTTGCTTTTACAGTTATAGGTATGCTTTCTATACCTATTATAAGAACGGAGATTAATACTAATTTCCAAACTATATTAAATAGTCGCATCTTCCTTTATCCCCCCTTTACTTAAAACAAAAATTTAATACTTAAAAACTATTATCATGAATGTTCTCTAGGAATAAATCCGCCTGTATTAGCATCACGATTTCTAACTTTACCGCGGCGCAGCCGATTTAAGCCGGTTTTACCCGATGGAATTCCTTTAAGTTCCTTATAGAATGCCAAATGTTCATCAACCATATCTTCCGTGTTGGCTTTACCGGAATACCACATTGTTGTACCTATCGGAAATTTTTCGGGCATTAAATGCACGTTATAAAAATGCCATATAAAAATAACAAGAGTAGCTAAAAAAGCTTCATAACTATGTAATGTCCATGCAATATATAAAGACCATGCAGGAACTATCTTAGTAGCTATGTGTGAAAACCACATCATTAAACCTGTTATTGTGAATACAATAGTTCCATAACAAACCGCCCAGTAATCAAGTTTTTCCTTCCAGCCGATTTCATCATATTCCGCAGGTTCATCTGTTAAAAAAAGCCAATACTTAAAATTCTGAACTATTGCCCATCCGTCATTAGGATTTGGAACCATTATAAAATCATTATATAAGCTTTTCCAATTCTCTGTAACCCAGCGATAAATAAGATATCCAAAATGAAAAACAAGCCCGAAAGCTGAAATTATTCCTGATGTGTGATGCACTTTTCTCATTGATTCTGCTCCGCCAAATAATGAACCTACAAAATGCGCCCAAGGAGCATACCAAAATTTTTGCGGAAGCCCTGTCATGACCAGCAAAACAAAAGTAATCATGACAAGAACATGAGTAAACATCTGGAAAAATGTAAAGCGGGCATATAGCTCTTCTTCTTCCACCATTTCGTGTGTTGACATTTTTTATCAACTCCTTTCCTGATAAAATAAACATTTTCAATATATTAAAATAAAAACTTTAATAAATTAATGATGTTTTTTTGGCGGGACTATTCTTCTTACAATTTCAAGGAATATAACCGTCATTAAAAATGCTAAAGTTCCAAAAACTATCCAGAAATATATTTCTGCCACAATAAATTCAGGTAAACTGCCTTTTTTCAAAGCCGGTTTAAAATGCACGTTATATTTTGCTAATTCAAAATTGCCTTCAGCCTCAGATAAAGGATGACAGCCGCCTTTTGTATTGCTTAATACAGGCCCTTCGTAATAACCGCAAGCCTTCTGACGATTGGATTTTTTCCAATCTACTTCTTTCTTATCTTTGTCAGTATAATGTAAATAGGTAGCTGCTTCAGGGTTTCTGCTCCTTTTTATATCATGAACTGAATGATCAGGCAATGTATGACAACTTAAACAATGTGCAGTTTTTTCATGACCCAAATTAATTGCTTTCCAATGAAAAGTCTCTTTAAATGTATCAACAACATCAACTCTTACATTATGTTTTTTCATCATCTCTTTATTAGCATGACAATTAGAACACATCTCTACAATTCCCATAGGAGACCTGCGGGTACTTTTTTGCAGACGATGAGTTACATGCCGATAAAACCTGTAAGAAAACAAATTAGAAGGTGTCCCATCTGCTTTCATAGGTCCCGGATGACAGGCTATACAACGACGGACATTTTCAGATACAACCTCTGCAACAGTTCCATCTTCCCGTAAATTATATACCGGATTAGTATGACAATTTTTACAAGCAGGAGCGTCTACATTATAATCGTCATCCGGAACAGGATTACCATCCTTAGCATAGCATTCACCTCTTGAATGAACACTTTCTTTAAAAGTTTTATAAATATTGCCGTGAGAAAATGGGGTGTTTGTATCTCTTTGTGAAGGTTCAACCAGATGACATTGCTTGCCGCACCATACCCGATTTCTCTCATCAATCGGTTTATGTGGAATTTCATCGATATCATGGCAGTCTTTACAGCTAACATTTCCATGAACAGTACGCTCAAAAACATCTCCATTAATATAGAAAAATTTTGTTGATCCGTCAGCTCTATTAATAGAAATATCTTTATATCCATGACATTTTAAACAATCATCTTTTGATAATTCACCTTCATCCAAACTTGCAGGTGCTTTAGTTTCAGAAGTTGATGCAGTTGGCACCTCATCCACCGCTGTTGTTGCCGCTTTCACTGAAAATGGTATCATAACTAAACAAAAAATAATACTCGTTATTAGCCAGTTTATTACGTTACTCAAAGATTTAGATTTTGCCATCTATCTATTCACCTCCTTTTTTAAATGTTTTGAAATATAAAATTGTATTTGATTTAATGTATTTTGATTGAATCAAAACTTCTATTTTCTATATATTTAAATCCGGTTTCTTTTTCATGACACATAATACATAACTCACCTTTAAGCAAAGGAAGTCTTACCCTATTGGACTGGTCTGCCCCTTTAGCTGCTTTTTTATTTTTTACAATACCTGATTCATGGACATTATGACAGGTACCGCAGAATATCCTTTTTCTGGCATCCAGCGGATATATAACATTATTTATACTTTCATAATGGAGTTTTCTTTCCAGCTTTGCTTCCGGTAATTTAACTAAATGATTAGTCTTTGCCGGATGCGGGCCGTCATTATGGCAACGGCTGCATAAAAAAGATAAATCTTCAATAGTAGGATCTATATCTTCTAATCCTATCACTTCCCTGTCGGGACGGGAAATATGACAATATATGCAAATCTCCTCATTTACCTCTCCCTCATCTGTAACTTGATCATGAGCATTTGTCTCGCTGAATTTTTCCTGTATATGGCACTTAAAACATATTTCTTTTTTATCTTTAGCCAGAATATTATTTAAAAAATAAGGGTTGGTTTCTTTTTCTTTTTTATCATTTTTTTCCTGTTTGCGTACATCATGGCAGGTAAGACATGTTAATCTTCCTTCCTGAAGAGGAAGGTCATTTATAATTTTTAAGTTTTTTCTTATTCGCGGTACTTTGCCGACAGGATGAATATTTGCCCTTGCTTCATTGGTTTCATGGCACTCATTACAAATTTTATTATAATCTCCATTGAATTTTAACTCTAGCTTTCCATCATCTTTTTCTTTATGACAGCATAAACAAAAAGTTTCAGTCCAATGAGGATTTATACGTTTTGATTTTTCAGATAACTTTATATAATTATCTCTTAAATTAAAAGGCTGTTTAGTAGTTCCATGAGGATCATGGCATGACACACAAATTGTTTTCCCGTTGATCAATACTATATTTGCCATGGATATCTCTTTTTTTAAATCTTTATCATAAAAAGGATTAACTGCCAGGTAATGAGCTTCCCTTGTTTTACTATGACAAAAATTACATAATTTTACGATATCTTTCTTAAAAGTCCTGCTAATTTCCAAAACTTCTTTTTCTGTGACTTCTTTTGGATCTTTAGTATGACAAAAGGTACATGACTTTGATTGGCGGTTATGAGGATTTTTTTCTAAAAACATTTTTTCGTGGCATGATTTACATAAATCCTGCCTGTCTTTAAAAAAAATTTTCTGTTCGCTTTTCAAAATACTTGCATCCCCATCTATATTGCTCAAAGGAAACCCCCTTAAAAGATAATTATATGCATCATTTAAATGGATAGCATGACAGGTGATGCAAGTTATTTTTCCCTTATTTTTCCCTCTTGTATCAAGAGGTAAATCATCTGAAACTTTTACCTCCGAAGGAACTATGGATATAGGGTGTAAATTTTCGCCGTCATGGCATTTATCACATAATTCATTAATATTATTTTTTATTAACTTAACTGTTCCGCTTTTATCTTTTGCTATGTTAGGCTTAACACCATGACAATCGGAACACTTCATTTGTTCCATATGATAATTAGGAACACTCTCTTTTTTTATTACTTTTTTTGCAATTGTTTCCAGCCCTAATCCAGGCTGTTGAAAGCTTCCTCGTTCTATTTCTTCAGCTATTACCGGTTTAACTGAATTTAAAAAAAATAAAAAAAAATAAAAAACTATTATTCCCTTCTGCATTATAATTCTCTCTTTAAATAATATATACTTATAATTAGCCTTTACCAGTATTACTTTAAAAAGGGAAAAATAGAATACTTGAATGGAAATTTATTCTAATACTCTTTTTTTTATATGTCAAGTGAAAAATCAATAACGTGTAACGAATCGATTACAAAATATATTAATTTTACCTTGACAATATTTATCTGTATATTGTATATGTAGATTGAAAAAAGAAATCAGGAGTTCTAATATGAAAGTTGTTATTTTAGCAGGCGGATTGGGAACACGTTTAAGTGAAGAAACAGATTTAAAACCTAAACCTATGGTTGAAATAGGATCAAAACCTATCTTATGGCATATCATGAAAACATATTCTTTTTATGGATTCAATGATTTTATTATATGTCTTGGATATAAGGGGTATCTTATTAAAGAATTTTTTTTTTTTTTTTTTTATCATACGGAGGAAGAATAAAGAGAATTAAATCTTATTTAAATAATGAGACTTTTATGCTTACATATGGTGATGGTGTCGGGAATATAAAAATTCCCGAATTGCTTGATTATCATAAAAAACATGGTAAATATGCAACAGTAACAGCTGTACAGCCAACAGGAAGATTTGGCGCACTTAATATGGATAAAAATAACAATGTACTTTCTTTTATTGAAAAACCTAAAGGTGATGCAAAAGATGATGATACTTCATGGGTAAATGCCGGATTTTTTGTTTTGGAACCTAAAATTTTAGATTATATTAAAGATGATGATTGCTTTTGGGAAAGAGAACCGCTGGAAAATATAGCTAAAGATAATAATCTTATTGCATATAAACATTTTGGATTCTGGAGACCTATGGACACCTTAAGAGATAAAAATGAATTGGAGAATTATTGGAATTCAGGTAAAGCAGAATGGAAAATCTGGAATGATTAGCCAATTTGAAGATATATATAAAGGTAAAACTGTCCTTGTAACCGGGCATACAGGTTTTAAAGGATCCTGGCTTTGTTTATGGCTCAAGGAACTTGGCGCAAAAGTTATTGGATATGCTCTTCTGCCTCAAACAAATCCTAATCACATTGACTTATTAAATCTTAATATCACATCAATTACAGGAAATATCAAAAATCCTGATAAATTAGATGCTATCTTTAAAAAATACAAACCGGAGATAGTTTTTCATCTTGCCGCACAACCTTTAGTGCGTTATTCCTACTTAAATCCTGTTGAAACATTCGAAACAAATGTAATGGGAACGATAAATATTTTTGAAACCTGCAGAAATACGAAATCTGTAAAAGCAATAATAAATATTACAAGTGATAAATGTTATGCAAATAAGGAATGGGTATGGGGCTACAGAGAGATCGATCCAATGGGAGGATTTGATCCTTATAGCGCGTCAAAAGGATGCAGTGAACTCGTAACCGTCTCATACAGAAATTCTTTTTTTACCGGCAATACACTTTTAGCCAGCACAAGAGCAGGAAATGTTATCGGCGGAGGAGACTGGGCAGAAGATAGGATCGTACCTGATATTATGAAAGCTGTAAATATTAAAGAAAAAGTACTTATAAGAAATCCCGAAGCAACCCGTCCATGGCAGTATGTGCTTGAACCTCTATCAGGGTATTTATTGCTCGGGCAAAAATTATTAGAAGGTAAAAAAGAATTTTCCGATGCCTGGAATTTTGGCCCCAAAGATGAAAATAATGTTAAGGTTGAAACTCTTGTGAAAAATTTTAAAAAGCATTGGAATAAAATAGATTATAAAATAAAAATCAATAAAAACAATCCTCATGAAGCCGGTTTTTTAAAACTTGACTGGTCAAAAGCGCTTTTAAAAATGAAATGGATGCCTAACTGGGATTTTAATAAAACAATTGAAATGACCGTAAAATGGTATAAAGAATTTTATGAGAATAAAAAGATTATCAGTCTTTATACTTTAAATGAATATATAAAAGATGCTGAAAGCAAAAATCTGGAATGGATTAAGAAATAGATATAATGACAAATATGAAACATATTGGCAAATTATTCAAAATTTCATTACCGGGCAAAACTGCGGATAAAATAGCTTTAGCCATATCCGAACTTGATAATAACGGTTATATAGAATTTTTACTAATACTTCCTCATAAAACAAAAACACACAATAAAGTCATTCCTATCCCGCATGGTATTTTAAAAACCGAATCTGTTTTAGACATTACTAATAAACAAATTCTAAACTGTTCTGTTATAAATAAAGAAATTGGAGAAGTTGAGAGCAGCTTTCTTGAAAAAGTTTTACGAAAAATAATTTCAAATTATACTGCTTGTTATTATAATTCCGTTCACGCTTCCGGCAAAAAAGCAGAATTCATTCCGGGAAAATCCAAAATTCCCTATGCAGGCCGTATCTTCGATGAAAAAGAAATAATTGAACTTGTAAACAGCTCTCTTGATTTCTGGTTGACAGCAGGTAAATATGCGAATAAATTTGAAAAAAAACTGGCAGACTTTTTAGGAGTAAAATATTGTTCTCTTACTAATTCGGGATCATCTGCCAACCTTCTGGCATTTATGGCTTTGACATCTCATAAACTTGGCGATAAAAGAATAAAAAAAGGCGATGAAATACTAACTGTTGCGGCAGGTTTTCCAACAACCATCACACCGGTTATACAATTCGGTGCTGTTCCCGTATTTGTTGATGTAACTTTGCCTTATTATAATATAGACTGTACAAAATTAAAAGAAGAATTCTGCAAAAAACATAATCTCTGGTTAATTGAAGATAACTGCGATGCACTCGGTTCAAAATATTTGCATAATAAAAAATGGAAATATACTGGAACATTTGGACATATTGCCACATCAAGCTTCTATCCGCCTCATCATATTACTATGGGCGAAGGCGGAGCAGTTTATACAAATGACCCTCTTCTTAAACTTATTGTGGAATCCTTACGCGATTGGGGAAGGGACTGCTGGTGCACAAGCGGGCATGACAATACCTGTAGTAAAAGATTCAAATGGCAGATGGGCGACCTCCCTTATGGTTATGATCATAAATATATTTATTCCCATTTTGGATATAATTTAAAAGCAACAGATATGCAGGCCGCGATTGGATGTATCCAACTGGAAAAATTACCTGATTTTATTAAAGCAAGGCAAAGGAACTGGAAACTTTTAAAAGAAGGATTACATGATTTATCCGAAACATTTATTCTCCCTGAACCCACTCCTTCTTCAGATCCAAGCTGGTTCGGCTTTATGCTTACATTGAAAGATAATACTTCATTTACCAGAGATGAAATTGTAAAACATCTTGAATCAAACGGAATACAAACAAGGATGCTTTTTGCAGGCAATATAATAAAACATCCATGTTTTGATGAAATGAGAAAAAACAAAACAGGCTACCGTATCGCAGGTGATCTTATAAATACGGATAAAATAATGAACAATACATTCTGGATTGGAGTATATCCGGGGCTTGAGCGTAACAGAATAGAATTCATCATAGAAACAATTAAAAAATTCAGGTGTATAGACTGAAGGCTGAAGGCTTTTAGGTACAAATCATTATGTTATGGCTAACATCCTTCAGCCTAAATACCTAAAGAGGAATACAATGCAAATAATTTTTCTTGGAACAAATGGATGGTATGATACCAAAACCGGTGACACCGTAAGTACATTAATCAAAACAAATGATTATTATATAATATTTGATGCCGGTAATGGCATCAATAAAGTATATGATCACTGTAGTGAACCAAAACCCGCGTATCTATTCTTAAGCCATTTTCATCTTGACCATATTTCCGGATTACATACTTTAGTCAGGTTGAAATGTTTTAAAAATTTAACTATCTTTGGACCGGAAGGAATAAAAGAAGCTTTAAATACAATACTCAACGATCCATTTTCCATTCCGCTTTCTGCTTTACCATTTAAAACAAAAGTATATGCTTTACCAAAAGAAACCCCAGATTTGCCATTCAACATGGAAACCAGACATCTTAGACATGCTTCAAGAACATTGGGATATAGAATCACAATAGATAAAAAAACAGTTGCATACTGCTCTGATACCGGTTATTGTGAAAATGCTGTTTTACTTGCCAAAAATTCAGATCTTTTGATTACAGAATGTGCATACAAAAGCGGACAAATCGATGAAAGCTGGCCTCATTTAAATCCTGAAGTTGCCGCGCAAATCGCAAAAGAAGCGTCTGCCAGACAATTGGTTTTGATCCATTTTGACGCAGCACTTTATAAAACCATGAAAGAAAGAAAAGAAGCTGAAAAAACAGCCAAAAAAATATTCAAAAATACATTTGCTGCAAAAGATAATTTATCCATTGAAATATAAGTATCATACCCAAAACAAACCTTATTATTTAACCACAGGCATGGAGACACAGAGTATTTTTATTACAATACAATGATACAAGTTTTAAGCA